>DAIQNO010000023.1:0-15599 GCA_036788355.1 Opitutales bacterium
GTATCACGACCCGTTTTCCCAGGGTTGCGCTCCTGCGTCGCTGCACCCTGGGCTTCAACCTTTCGCCCCGTTGGGGCTTTCACCTGTCGCACCGTTGGGGCTTGGATTGAGGTGACAAATTAGGCTACGAACTTATCCCACAGACCGCTAGACCGCTACCGCAGTTTTATTGATGATTGCTGTTCACGAGAGTCGCGCGGTGCCGCCAACGCACCAATCGCCGGGCACCAGCAGAGCCGTCGCACGCAGCGGTGGCCCAAATGTGCCATGCTCCACCAAAGCAACGACCTGCTCAACTGCGGTGGCACCAATCGACTCATAAGCTGGATAGATGCCCGTAACCAGTGAGTCCGGTGCATGGCAATTAAACGCGAAAAAACCCACCTCCTCCGGCACCAGGTGACCGGCATCGCCTAACCATTCCAGCACCGGTTGGTGCATAGTGAGAATGAGATCAGGCCGATGGCGAACAAACCAGCGCAGGAAGGTTCTGGCAGTCATGGCCTCCGTGACCAACGCGGGGACACTCTCCGCCTTGGAAACTAGCCAGCTGTGCAGTTGGAACGCCGCCAGCGTCAGGAAATCCATCCGCTCCTCGTGGCCGCCCTCCATAACAAAGCCGATCCTCCGATAACCGGCCGCCGCCAGCCGGTTGAAGACCTCACGCATCGTGTGCATAACGTCCCTGCCGACGCGGTGAAGTTCGGGCTCCTTAAGCGTGTAGCCTATCGCGACGCCCGCGAGGTGGCTCCAGTCCATGGCCATTCGGACATCTGGCTCCGGGAACGGCGCGACAACCAATCCGCGAATACCACGGGCGCGAAGCACCGTTTGAAGCCGTGCGAGCGTGAGCCCTTCCACGCCCAGCACGAAACGGTCCAGACCGTAACCAATCTCAGCCGCCCGCGCCGCTGCCCCGGCGAAGATTCTCCTCTCGTAGTTGTGGCTCGAAGGAAAGACGTCGCCGGTGACGTAGCCCAGCGTTTCCCGAAGAGGTGTTCGCCGCCCCCGCGCACGAATCTCGCTCATGACTCTCGCAACGCTGCGATTTGGGGCAAAGTCTAATCGCGCTGCCGCAGCCCTCACGCGCTCCTTGGTTTTTGCCGAAATCCGCGGATGGCCCCTGAGTGCCAGGGACACCGTCGATACCGAGACGCCGCACTCCTCGGCGATTTGCGAAAGGCTGGCCGACATGAAAGAAAGCTAAAGTCAACGGTTGACCTACCCGGAACGTTGCCTGATCGGCCAAACACCACAAGCATTTTGTGACGCCGCCCACGTTATCGCGCGGCGCATTTAACCGCATTCTTCCCCTATGATTCCCCGCATCCTTTTTCTCGCCACGATCCTCGTGCTTGACGTTCAAAACGCGCTGGCCAACGTCCGCATGGTCACTGCCATCAACGATGACGCCCCCCCTTCTGGGATCTTGACAACCGCAACCACGATTTCGTCGCTTTTGTCAAATGATCTCCGTTTCCATGCCTTCGAACAGCCGATCACTGTCACTATATCAGGTGAGCAGGCGTGGGGTGCATCGGCGACGCAGCCGACCAGCGATGCTGCTGCCCTTTTGGATGACCGACTGGACACCGGACTGCTCAATCCGGGGACGTATACGGTGCAATGGGGTCGCCAAGTTGGTCTCTCGGAAGTCTTCTTCATTCTCGATGGTGACACAAGCCGATTCGACGGGCTAACGGTTCGACCGGTAGATGCAAATGGCGCGCCGATCGGTGACTACCTGCTCGACGTCCCAGATATCGTCGACGAGATTCCACTCATAAGATTTCGCCTCAATCGCGAGTCGGGCGGGACGCTGCCGGATTTCCACCTGTCCGGCATCCTCTTTGCGCTAGAACAATTCACGGGCACTACCGGCGACCTCGCTCTCACGGAAGGGCTCCGGGTGGAAGACAATGTCCGCCCGGAGACCGGCAAGATGGACCCCTTCATGATTGCCATAGCCTCCGGGGCGACTTTACCGCAACCCGATCCCATTCAACCGAGCAACCCGGAAACCTTCAAGGTGGTCAGCACCGCGGCAGGTACCTCCTTCCAATTCGCAAAGCGTGGCGCCCTTTTTCATACACAGCCGCAAATGCCGGGCCCGGGCGCCTATTGGCCAACCCTAGTTAAGATGGCATCGATACCGGACTTTCCTTACGAATGGGCCCTGTATTTCTCTACCGACCATAGCAACACGGGCGGCATCTACCTCTACCTTTGCAACGGGAGACCTTCCGACCCCGGCAATTGGATCTCATACAATGATGCCGTTGCCGCTGGAGATTTCGACTACTTAACCACGAAGCCGCGCGCGAATCCGATCTTCCGCGATACTAGACAGGGAGGATCCACCGAAACGCCCCATGTTAACATCATTGATGGCGTTGCCTACATGACCTACCATAATAACGGTGCGGGGTTCAACCAATCCACTCTCCTTGCCACATCGAACGACGGTGTGAACTTCACTAGACTCAATGGTGCTGCTGACTCCGTGATTCTCGACTACGATCCCGCCACTGCGCCTGGCGACGGCCACACCGGCTACTTCCGTTGGGGGATCAACCCCTTCGCCGGCGTGCCCTACCCCTACGTTGGCTACTCGCTGCACGGCGGCACCGCCAACTACCACCTCGCGATGTGGGGCTCCCACAACGCAATCTCCTGGACCCGGCTACAGATCTTTAATCCGGTCTTTGGCGGAATCAACGTTGAAACCGGACGCAGCCTCCTTTGGTCGCACCTCGATCCTAACATGATTACCGACCTGGGCAATGGAGAATACCTCGCAGTCATACCTGCGGGCACCAGGTCGGCGGGTGGAGACAGGCGGGTCACCGAACTCTATGAGGTCTTCCTTGCCGCCGACGGGAAAACGGTCACCCGCATGTCCCGTAAAATTCTCACTATCGGGAGCGACATCAGTCCCGATGGCGGCGAGGTCGCCCAGCCGGCGTTCGCTCGCATCGGCGATACTTGGCACATGATCTACCAGGGGGCAACCTCGGACGCAGGCGTCAATACCCTAATGGGGGCCACGGGGTTCATTGATAAGAACGCTCCGCTGCCCACCCCTCTCGACCCGACCGCCCAGAAAGCTCACTGGAACCCATTCACCGAATGACCGTAGGATAAACCGAATTGTCCGGATGACGGAAGTGCCAGGTCGCGCTCAAGGACCGCGTGCTCACCACCCCATTTTTTGGTTGCCCTCCGAGTGTCGTAGGACTATACTACAGTCCATGAAAAAGTTGATTCTGGTGCTCTCGGGGCTCGCTGTTTTGGGCGTTATCGTGGTCGTGGTGGCGCTGGCCATGTTCCTCGGGCCGGTGGTCAGTGAGGCAGCCAAGGAGGGCATCAACCGCTTTGGGCCGGGGATCGCCGAGACCTCGGTAGCGGTGGAGGCGGTCGAGATTTCGCCGTGGTCGGGCCGGGGAAACGTCACGGCTTTGACCGTCGGTAACCCGGACGGCTATGAGGCCGCCGAAGCGATCTCCTTCGAGGGCATCACCATCGAACTCGACCCGTGGTCGGTGCTCAGCGATCGCGTCATCGTTAAGCGGGTTGAGTTTAATGCGCCCACCTTCGTGCTGGAGCAAGGCCTGACGGCCAACAACCTCCAGACGCTGCTCGACACCATCAACCGCAACCTCGGCGTCCAGAAGGGTCAACCTCCGGCAGAGAACGCCAAGAAGGTCGTGATTCAGGAGGTCATCATCCGCAACGCGGTGGTGGATGCCCGCATCCTCGGTCGCGGTCGGGTGCTCAACCTCGGTGACATCACCTTGCAAAGCACGGACGCGGAGGGAGTGACGGCGGATGTCGCGGTCGGCCAGCTCCTGCAACTGGTGCTCCAGCGGGTGATCGCCGCGCTGCCCGCCCTGCTCAATGAGTTCGGAATCGACCCTAACGCGATCCTGGGAAGCCTCCAGACGCAAGGGGCCGGGGCCATCACGGAGATTCAGCAGCAGGCCCAGCAGGCCACCGAAAAGGCCCAGACCGAGGCAGAGGCCACTGCTGAACGCCTCCGGCGCGAAGCGGAAGCCCGCGTTTCCAGCGGCCTGCGCGGCCTGTTGAACCGCCCAGCAGAGCCCGTTAAAGAAGAGGCTCCCCCGAAGGAGTCGAAGTAGCCTCCGAAGCGAGCCCGGATTGCCCAGCGACACCGTATGAAAGTCAAAATCTGCGGGATCACCCGCGAGGGTGACGCCGCCCTCGCCCTGAGCCTTGGAGCGGACTTTCTGGGCGTGATCTGCTACCCCAAGTCACCCCGCGGCGTCTCCCGCGAGGCCGCCCGTCAGCTCTGCCATCGCATCCCGGCAGGCCAGCGCGTTTACGTCGATGTCAACACCGCCAGCGACGAGCTGGAGGACTTTGCCGACCTCGGCTTTGACCACTTTCAGATCCACTGCGACTACGACACCCACCTGGCCACGGTGGCCTCGTGGGCCGGGACCGTCGGGAAAGACCGCCTCTGGCTGGCCCCAAAATGGCCACCAGGGGAGCCCTTCCCGGAGTTCGTCCTGGACTTCTGTGACACCGTGGTCATCGACGCCTACGCCGCCGACCGCCACGGGGGCACTGGCCAGACGGGTGACTGGGGCCGCTTCGCCGAACTCGCCAACCGCTACCCCAGCCACCAGTTTATCCTCGCTGGTGGACTGAACCCACAGAACGTGATCGACGCCGTGGCCGCCACCGGCGCCACCTTTATCGACGCCAACAGCGGCGTGGAAACGGCCCCCGGGGTGAAAGACCCCGACCGCCTCCGCGCCCTCTTCCGAGCCGTCAGCTCCATCGACCCCCAGCGCACCCCGCCAAGCTGAAACGCCCAAGCCGGGGACGATAAACGCCGGCGGTAGAACCGGACCCGGCGGCCTTTCAAGGCATCGCCACCGGTGCGGCGACTTCCCCCGCTGAAACGGCTGAAGCGCCCCCACCTGGTGCCTCCGCGGTCAAGGCTATCCGCTCCAGCACGACCCGCAAAGACGCCGCCTGAGCGTCCTGGGCCCGCTGGGCCTCCAACTCCGAGCGCAGCCGCTCGGCCACCGCTGAGAACGGCACCGTCCGCGGAGGCTCCCCTTCCACGACCTGCCAGTGGTAAAGCAGCCCCTCAGCCAGGACTGGCCCTCCGAAGAGGTGCCCACCGACCCCGCCCTGGCGGCTCTGACTACCAGCCGCCCCCGCTGAAACCGCGTCGCCCGCAGAAAGTGACTCGCCCCCGGCAGTGGCCCCAGCACGATCCTCTGCCCTCCGGAGGGCGGAAAATACCTCAGCGACCACCGCCTCCGGCAGGTCGCGGGACGACTCCCCCTCGATAAAATAGCCCACGTCGCCACCACGATACCGCGACGCCTGGTGCAGGGACGACTGCGCGGCCCGCGCGGAAAACGCCGACCGACGATCCACGGGGCTCGGCAAGGCCCGCAAGGCCGCCAGCCACGCACGCTCCCCCGCTTCCGAAACGACCCCGGCATCCCCGAAACTCCAAGACGCCGCCCCTGCACGCCCACCGGCGACTTCCCCCAGCGGCTCCTTAGCCCCCAGGGTCGCCCAAGCGTCACCCAGCTCCTCACCCGGCTGCAACGCGATGATCGCCAAGCGGATCCGGGCCGGGCGCTGCCACGCCGCTGCCCTCGCCGCGAAAAGAGCCTCCACCTCCGCATCGGTCACCACCGGAGGCCCCTCACCCAACGCTGCCCGCCGCTCTGCCTCCGACACCAGGGCCTCCCGATAGTGCTGGGCCAACCACGCCTCCTGCCCCAGCCGCACCGACGGCCGTTCCGCAAAGCCCGACTCCCGCGCCGCCTGCGCCAAGGCCCGCTGCTCCGCCAACTGCCGCAACAACGCCGCCCGCTGCCCCTCGGAGGCTCCACTGCCCCAACCACGGGCCTCCAGAGCCACCTGCAAGTCGCTCTCGCGCAGCACCTCACCGCCCACGGTGGCCAACACTGGGTCCACTTCGGCGGCGGCTGAACTACCGTCCTGGTGGGTGCCCCGATCCCGATCCCCGGAACCACAACCCACTAAACCGAAGCCCGCTCCCGCAAGTCCGACCACCATGAGGCCGACCCGCAGCATGAACCACAACTGGCGCCACCCACCTCCAAAAACGACCACCGGCACCCGCACGCTCATCCTCAATCCATCAGTGACACCCCTAGCCGGACCAAAGCCCCCTGGTTTCCGCCCGACATCGGAGCCTCCCACCGCAGCTCCGTCAAGTCATCGACAACTGCCAGGTGGCTGACATCCTGCCACCCCAACGCCGCGTCCCACTGCTCCAACCGGTAGCTAACCCCCAGCGGTCGAGGCCGCTCTGGAAAGGGCTTCTCGACCCCAAAAGCCGCCTCGGTGGTGGCCACCGACAAGGCGGCCCGGCTGCGCAGCCACGCCGCATCGTTCACCCGAGGGTTCCCGCCCAAAGCAAACTCCAGGATATTGGGGAACCCGTCCGGCTCCAGATCGGCCATGGGATCCGCATCCGCCCCGGTCAAGCCGTGCATCCGGCAGAAGGTTTCATAGTCGTAGCCGTAGGGATCATCCCCACGCCGAAACTCAACCTCGTCGGCCACCCCATCGCCGTCACTATCCCGGCCCGCCATCAGCACGACCCCGTAGCCAGCGTAGTGCTCCTCAAACCAGTCCGGCAGGCCACTGCCCGAGCGATCCGCCACCGCCACGGCTTCCGTCAGAGAGGCCGCCAGAGCCAAGTCCACCCTCTCGATTAAGCCCCGATCGCGCACCCCAAAGCTGAACTGGGTCGCCGTGCCGCCCGTCGGCGTCACGATCCAGACCGGCTGGCCATCGAGAGTCACCGAGGCCCTTGAAAGTAGCTGGGCCGCATCCCGAGCCGCCACCGTGCCCGCTGCCAAGCTGGCAGCCTCACCAGGGGCCAGGTAGGTCACCGGAATAGCCACCCGGTAGCCCAGCGCCGCCGTGTTCGGCCCCGCCGACCCCGGAATGGGAGCCAAGGTCGCCTGCACCGTCACCGACTGCGCCGGCCCTGAGACCGCCGACAGCGTCCAGGTCAGCACGCCCTGCGAAACTGCCTCCGGCAAGGCGTAAACGTCCCCCGGCTGCGGCGCCGCCGTCCGCATCACGCGCCCGTAGAAGACGATGTCCGGCTCCGGAATAGCCGCCCGCAGGCCGCTAACAACCACGGTGGCCAGCGTCAGCAGAGACATCAGCCCACGGCACTTCCGCAACGTTTTTCCCAAAGTTCGCATCAAGATCATCATCGAGCCCGTTTCTGTTAAAAGGTGGTGGTTTTCTGGGGTGGTCGTTTCCTGGGTTGTCACTCCCTAGAAGCCCGCGTGGCTGTAGGTCTCAAAGACCAGCTTGATATCCGTAACCCCACGATCCGCCGGATTCAACGGATCCCCATAAATGAACCGGCTCAAGCCGACCGCAGGATCACTCAGCAGGGTATCGCCGGTGATAATCAATAACCAGCGCGTATTCCAGACCGAGCGGCCCACCAGACGGGAGTCCCGTGTCATCTGGCCCGCATTCACCCCGCTGTCGTGGTAGGCCCGGAAGCGGGCGAACCGGCGCGCCGTATCCAGCGGCTCCGCCAGACCATCGTTAGCGGGTATCCACTCCTGATTGCTGATAAACTCGCCGTTTAAGACGCGAGGGGCCGGGATCGCCTGGTCAAAGACAACAAACTCCCGGACATCGAAGTCGTTGGCCGAGGGTGAACGGAGGACATCGGCCCCCACCGGGATCAAGTAAACCCGCGGCGTGTTGGCCAGACCCGTCGCGTTGTAGTTCTCCAACCAGACCCCCGCCGAAGCAATCCGCGTGGCAAAACGGGAGGAATCGTAAGAGCTATCCGCCCCGCCCAGCGGCCAACCAAAGTAATTCACCCCGGAGGCCACCGCTGTCTCAAACGGGATCACCAGCGCAGGCAGCGGCCCCAGACTCTCTGGTCGCGGAGCCCGCGCCAGACGCCGAAACTCCGGCACGTCCCAGACGTTCTCCACCAGGTTGCTAGCCAGCACCTGCCGCCAGCGGTGATCGCTCCCCGGCACCGACCGCACCCGAAACGCCTCCTGCCGCAGGGAGAAAGCGTTCTCCTCGATCTGCGGGTTGTTAAATCCATAGCTACCCCGCAGCGTGCCGAAGGTGCCCGCCATGCTGGCCAGCGGCCCCGCCAGGCCAGGTGATCCACCCACCGGCTGTCCGGCAGACCCAAACTGGCCCAGCGACCGCTGCCGCACAATGCGATCGTAAAACCGCCAACCCGCGTTGTGGTCATCCTTCAACAGAGCCGTCTCGTAGTCGAAAGCCCGCGCCGCGAGGTAGGTGTAACGCGCTGCCAGGTCGAAAGCCGCCCGATACTTCTGCAAGGCATCGTTGCGGAAAATCCGGAAAGTCATGTCCTGGTAGCGCCGCTGCTGGGTGATCCCGGCGGCCTGCCGTCGCAACAGCAACCGCTCCTCCAAAATCCGCTGGCCGCGCCCGAGAGCCCCTTGGTAGCGAGCCAACGCAGCCTCGAAAGCCAGCACGTCCTGAAAGACCTGGTAGCGCAACGCCGCCTCCTCCCGCAGCATCCCCTCGATCTGCGTCAGGTGCTGCTGCACCTCCATCGGAAAGCCCGCTTTCTGCACCAAAAACCGCGTCTCAAAAGACTGCTGATCGCGAGCCGCCGCCGTGGCCTCCGCGATCGCATTGACCCCACCACCGGCAATCACCAGGGCCATAGAGTTGCCTGCCGCCGCCCCGCGAATGGTGGCCCGCGCCGGGGAAAAAACGTCCCCACCACTGGCAAAACCAAAAACCAGACTCTTCGGAACGGCCTCCGAAATGGCGTTGAGACCCCGGTAGATGCCCGTGCCCGTATCCCGCAAAATCGTGGCCGAAGCCCGTAAAGCCCCCGTCGCCGCATTCAGGCCCAGCACCGTGTTTAGCTGACGGTCAATCACGCCGATCTGATCGCTGAGCACCCCGAAACGGCTCTCCAGAAGGTCGACTTGATCCTCCACCTGCTGCACCAGGGCCCAGTGCTGGGCCTGGGACTGCGCAATGCGCCCCTGCAACCGCAAGGCGTCCAGCAGGATCAGTTGCAGCTCGCCCGGAGCTCGCCGACTACCCCAATCAGCGGGGGCCAGCGTGCTGTAGCTCTCCACCGTCGCCACCGGGTAGTTCACCGTAAAAGTGTCGTCGGGCCCGACATCGATCAGCTCCGCCGCACTACCCGGAACATCCTGCCCAAAGAGCTTCTTGAACTTTCGATTCCCGGAGCTAAGCGGGATTAGGGGGTTGGGCTCAGTGACCGAATCAAAGAACCCCTTGAACCGCGCCTCGATCGTCTGGTAGCCCGAGGGCGGCAAGGCCACCCCGTCAACCGTGTTGCGATCGACATACATGAAGTGGTAGAGATCTGGCCCATTGTAGCCCGTCGGGTAGGTTTTCCCAGGGCCGATGTCCCCGGTGTAAGGGTAGCCGAAAATCTCGATCAGGCGGCTCCGCAAGTCCTGCTCCTGCTGGTCGATCTGAAGCTGGAAGGTCGAGGCATCCAGGGTGCCTTGCCGGATGCGCTGGGTCTGGTCGTTGGCAAAGTTAAAAAGATCCAAGGCCCCCCGAGCCGCTGCCGTCGCCCGATCGTAAATCTGCTCAAAATGCGTCCGCGTATCAGCTCCCGCCGTGACCAAGGCCGGGTCGAGGTCAAAGGGCACCGCTTCGGCATCAATGCCCAGCGGGTTCAACCCCCGGTCAAACTCTGCCGTCTTGGTCTCCAAGGCCAACAGTGAGCTGGCCAGCGTGGCCAACTCCACCACCGTTTCGCGATCCACCTTGGCTAACAAGTCGGTATCCGCCGTGTCCTCCTCGGGCAGCAAGGCGTTGGCGACCAGCCAATTCACCACCGTCGCCTGGCCCGTGCGCCGGGCCCACTCATCGACGCCCCCCGCCCGCGGCGGGTTGGTGTCGCGGTAGCCCTGCCACTGCCCATCCGGGTTCCCGGTGTAGCGCAGGCGATACTCCAGGTCGGTCACCGCCAGGCCCGTCCGAGCCAGCCCGAGGGCGGCCTGCGCGAACTTCCGCTCCGACAGGTAGTCCACCTCGACCGCCGTGCCCGCGATCGTCGTCCCCTTGATCCGCGGCAGCCAGTCATACTCCGGATGCCGTGCCAAAGTGTAGAACTGCTTTAGGGCGGACAGGTAATGCCCCCAGGCATCACCATGCCCCATCGGAAACATCCGCATCGCGTCGGCCTCATCGACCTCACCGTCGCCATCGCGATCGGTCAGCGCGTAGGCCGTGTTGTAGATCGGCTCCCCATCGGTATTAAAGTTCCACGGCAGTCGGTTATACAACGGAAAGGCCGGAAAGCCCGTCAAGCTGCGCCCGCGCAACAGGATCAGTTCCTCCTCCAGCAACGTCGGCGCCACCGCCAACCCCTGAAAGGCGTGCCAGACCGGCTCCAGAAACCCAGAGCCCGCGGAAGTCGTAAAGCCGATCGTCGGGTCCTCGGCGTCCGAAAACGCTTCATTACCCAACAACAGATACAGGTCAGCAATCCGCGTCGCCGCGAAAAGGAGCTGGTCGTTCACCGCCGGAATCGTGAACGGCGGGTTGGCCTCCAGGCTCAGCGAGAACGCCCGGTTGAGGATCGTCTGATAAAGCTCGATCAGACCAAGGCTGTTCAGAAAATCCCCATCGTCACCGTTCAAAGCCACGTCCCCATTGTAAGGCCGCCCCGCCTGCTCCAACATGCTCACGTAAGTCTGTGCCGCATTGTTGTGAAAGTCGCTGTAGCGCTGCTCGAAAGGATCGATACTCTCCAGCACCCGCTTAATCCAGCCCTTGGTAAACAGCGGAAACGGGGCCGTCGGGATGCCCTGGGCATCACCCGCAAAGCCGTGCCAGGTCGCCGGGTCGATCGCGGCGGTATCCAGGCCCCGGTAGCGCACCAAGGCCCACCCATCGGTCAGCACCGCCACCCCACTGGCCAACGTCAGCCCGTTCAACCCGGTGCCCTCGGCCAGCAACGTCCAACCAGCCCCTGGGCCGTTGCTATTTCCCTGGACGATCGCCGGGTGGCTTTTTCCAGGGGCGTTGCTGGCGATGTCGTAAGGCTGCCACCACCACTCAAAATGCAGCTCATCCGAGCGGCCCCCAAACTCATTCCGGTGGCGCATCACAAAGCGCTCATCCAGCTTGTTGTCGTTCTCCAGGGCGATCAACTGCCCAATCAGCGGCTCATCCACCACCCGCACCAGGTGCAGGTTCACCGGCGCCCCCAGCAAGCTCGGATCGTTGTTCTCCACCAACGTCACATAACCCGGCCCCCTCGCGAAAGCCGTCGTCATCGCTCCACCCGCCAGCACCTTGGCATGGCGCAGCGTGCCCGCTCCCTCGCCCGGCTCAAAGCCTGCCAGCAGCACCGGATCCGGCCCAGCAGGTGCCACCCGGTCAATCCCCGAAGGATTCCGCGACTTCAACTGCAGCGCCCGCACCTGCCGATCCCACGCCGTCTCCGTCGGAGACTCCGAGCCGTTGACATCATCCATCAGCATCAAAACCGCCGCCTCCCGGTCCGTTATGATGTTGGGCAACAGCACCGGGTCGCCGACGAACTCGGTGATCGGCGGCTGGCCGCGAAAGACGAACTCGCCCTCCGTCGGGTCGTAGATGAAACGCTCCTTAAGGTCGGAGGGCAGCTTCGTGAAGACATACTCGTTACTCAGGTTCAGCCGCGCATCCAAGACCACCGTGGTTCCCCCATGCTGAAAAAGCAGTTGAGTCCCCTGCTCCACCACCGTCGCCCCCGCCAACAAGTCCCGATGCCCGGTGACCATGTCGTAGATGCGCACCGTAGCCACCGCGTCTTTGTCAGCCACCGAACCCGTCGGGTTACTCTCGGGGAACCAGGTTGACGGGTCGTTATCGTCGTAGATCACCTCCACCGAACGCATATTGAACACCCCTGGCAGGCCGTTTTTCGCCACCGCCACCGTGTCCCCGATCGGCATCGTGGGCACGTTGGCTGGCCAGAAAATATCATACACCAACGCCCGCGGCTCCCCGACGTGCCCACCGGCCAGCCACGGAACATGGTTCAACCCCGAAGCCTCCTGGGTGCCGTCCGCCAGCGGCTCCTGCACGCCATCACCATCGACATCGAACCAGAATCCCGGTTGCAGTTGGTAATAGTAATAAGCCGTGATGCGACCCGCCGACTTCGCCCACACCTGCGCGTTCTTATCCAGAAAATAAGGCAACCCCACGCCCGTGGTCAGCGGCGACTCAAAGCCCGGCAGCGACAACGGATAAAGCGGATAAACCGCCCCCCCGGCCAGCCCAGAGTCGATACTCAAGGACGGGTAATTGGCGTCCGTCTCGAGAACCTCAAAAACACGGAACTTCCACTGCCCCCCATCCGCCAAGTCCTGGAAACGCACCAACACAAAAGGATCCGAAGTCACCGTGCCCGCCGGAAGGTGGTTCAGGTCATTCCGCAACGCATAGGCGGTCGGTGCCCCGGTGCGCTGCCCCTGCACGATCAAGCCGTGCTCCTCGTTGGGGTTGTAGCCAGGGAGGTCAAGGTCCGGTTGATGATAGACCCACAAGTTGGTCTCCGTCGCCGCACTAAAGGAACGCTGATACAGGCCGTCGGCACCCCGGCCTTCCGATCCTTCCTCACTGGCGATGACGATCCGCTCCCGCGCTGGGGACGTCGCGGCAGTCGGCCACGTCGGCGTGTAATCCACCACCTGGAAGGGCCACTCAATGAGGCTCGTCCAGCGATCGCGGCGATACCAGGCCACCTGGAGGTCGCCCGCCGCACCCAAATCGGCGCGTTCTCGATTCACCGGAATAATCTGGCCCAGCCGCGAAGCCCGACGATACACCTCCTCCGCACCATCGTAAGGAGCCCGCGGATTCATCACCCAACCCGTCACCCGAAGGCCCTCGCGGACATCCGGCACCGCCTCCGCCGGAGGCGCAATGGTCGCCCCGATCACCGCCGACTGCTGCGGCACCACCGCATCCCAGCGCGTCGAACGCACCGCGATGATGATCGGCTCGGCCTCCGTGATGTTGGCCCCCTGCGGCACGAAATGCAGCGACGCCAAGCCATCGGCGGTCGTCCGCAAAAATTGGTTGTTATTCACCGCCGTCGCCCCGTTGGCGCGCCACTGCACCTGACCAAAGTTCAAGGCGGAGCCCTCGGGCACCAAAGCGACCTCTGGAATCGTGCCGCCGTAAATATAGTCCACCAGGCCCTCCTCAGGGCCCACCGGCCAACGCACCCGCACCGGGATCCCCTCCCGCCGCTGCTTGATCTGCGCCGGATCATTGAGGGTCGAAAAGAGCACCCGCGCCTCTACCGCCGCCGCCGCGTAATACTCATGGTTGAATAACGCCTGATGCAACGGACGGAACTGGTTGCCCTCGACATCCGCCGGATAGAGCGACTCGCTCAGCTCCCCACCCACCAAGGTGCCCGCTGGCCTTTCCAGACGTTCCCCCACTAGGTATTCCTGCCAGTCCAACAGCGTCCCCAGCCACTCCCCCGTCTCCGGGCGCACCGAGCCCCAGACCGTTCCGTGTTGGTTAAAGGGGTAGGTGTTGATCGCAAAAACGCCCGCCACCACCCGAGGGAAAGCACCCGAAGCAAGGTGCCACTGCACCGACTGCAGCGCGTTGACCCGCACCAGCGGGGTGTGGAGGTCGCCCAGTGAGGAGCGCTGCTGACGCACCCAGTGCGGCGTCAGGCCCTGCCCGTCAGCCGCGACCCGCATCAAGAACGCCGAAGCCCGCGGAGACGCCCCGGCCTCCCCCGCTAAAGCCACCGTCGAAGTGCCTGCCAACGTCGGTGAACCGCGAAAACCGCCCCCAAGGTAATACTCCCCGGAAAACTTCCGCTCCACCGATCGGCCATCGGCCTCCCCGGAACCGGTGGACGCCACCGCCCACTGAAACTGCCCCGTCGGCTTCACCCGCGCCACCACCAAAAACTTCGACCACGCCAGATCACTCGGCGGCCCAATCACCAAGTCGGGGCCCGCCTCCGACGGGGAAAACGTCAGCGACCCACGGGTAAACGAGGTGCCCACCACCAACGCGTGGTTCTGCGGATCCAGAGCCAAAGCATTCAACGATGCCGGGCCATTCAACCGCGAAAAATAGGCCAGATCGCTCGTATCCAACATCGAAGACACAAAACCCGAAGGCGCAAAGTCCGTCGTTGACTGGTATAAATTGCCAGCCCCAAAAGCACCCTGCCAGTGCCCGGTGAAATAGAGCCGACCATCACTCCCGACCTCCATGTCCGTGATGGTGCTCACGTGGGAGGCCTGGCGCTCGGTGCTGATCGGTCGCATCCACTCCCAAAGCCACTTCGGCTGCCCCGGTGCCGGGGCCGCGCGAAAAGTCACCCGCGCCACAAAAGCCCACCGCCCAGTGCCACTGGCGTGCGCCCCTGCCGACGTCAGCGAGGCCAGTCGATAATCCTCAGCTCCGCTGACGTTCAAACCCAACCACGCATCCAGCGTGCCAGAACTACCCGCCGAAGCCGACGCGCTGTTGGTCGCCAGCATCCCCTTCAGGTAAAAAGTAGCCTCCCCCAGAGCTGCCTGATTGGATGACTGCGGCACCCCGACCAGGCCATTCCCCAGCGAAGCACCCATCGACCCGGTATCCGCGCGACCCGAGGCCAGGGTGAACCCCTGGACGCTCAACCCCGCCACCGCGTTGCCATTACTGCGCACCTGGCCCTTCAGCGGCAGAGGCTGCACGTCTTGCCAAATCCCGTCCGCACTGATGCGGCTGACAAAAAGGTTCGGCACCGCCGCCGACACGCCGACACTACTGCCTTGGGCCGTCACGGTCTGCGCCCCGAAGGTCGCACTCCCGGAAATCTGCCCGGAGATAAAAATCTGCCCATTCAGATCGATCGAGATGCCCGTCGCCGCATCGTCCCCCGCCCCCCCCGCCGTCCGCGCCCACAGCAGATTGCCGTGGTGGTCATACTTCACCACCAGAATGTCCAAGCCGCCGCGATTTACCCCCAAGGCTAGGCTCCTCGAGCCCGGTGCCGCCACCTCAGCACCGAAAGGCAACGACTTCAAGTTCGACGACTCCGTCGCCCCCACCAGATAGACATTACCCGCCTCATCACTGGCCGAGTCTAGCACCCAGTCCCCCAAAGTGCCGTCGAGATACTGAGCGAAACCCTGGTGGAGACGCTCAAACGGCTCATAAAGTGCCCGAATCGTCGTCGGCTCCTGGATGTTGGTCAGCGGGCGATCCCACCCCGTAAAATACCACCCCTCCCGGCTGGCCACCGTCGGCGCCATCGCCGACTGGCCCCGCACGATGACCTGCGTCGTCTCACCACCGCCAAAACGATCCCCCTTGCCATCATAGTCGAAAACCACCGAAAAAATCGGGTCGTAAAGCGCCTTGACCACGATGTTGGTCGTCACATTGACGAAGGACCGATCCCACCCCTTGAAAAACCACCCCGCGTTGGCCTGCACCGCCGGCACCACCGCCGTGCCGCCCGAGTTTAAGCTCTGCACCAAGGCCCCGCCGCTCAACCGCGTTCCCTTACCATCCAGGTCGAACGTGACCCGCGG
>DAIQNO010000024.1:0-1685 GCA_036788355.1 Opitutales bacterium
CAATGGATGACAAATCCGGTGACCGCCAGATACACGCCTACGTCGAACGGCAGGAATGTGCCAAGGTGGATCTTGCCGATGACCGGCAAGGTGAATGATGGCAGCCAGACGCCGGTGAAAAAGATGCCCTCGAAAACCCAGCCCGCGATCGCCGCAAGACCGGCCATGCCAAGGCCGATGACCATCCAGCGCACCGGATTGCTCATCAACTTGAGCGAGGCTTCCGGGCCGTTGCCGAAGGCGTGCAACAGGATGGCACCCGATGCGGTGAGGCCGCCGATGAAGCCACCGCCCGGCAGATTGTGGCCGCGCCAAAGCAGCACCAGGGACACCACGAAGATGGTCGGGGTGAGCACGGCGGCGGCGGCCGAGAGAATCGGGGAGTTGCGGGTCACGAGTTGGCTCTCCTTCCTACCGTCATGAGAATGCCGACACCGAGTGCGGCGACCACCAGCACCAGAACCTCGCCGAAGGTATCCAGCGCGCGGAAATCGACGAGGATCACGTTGACCACGTTGCGCCCGTTCGCCTGGGTGTAGCTCCATTCACCGAGTTGCCCGGCGATCGATGGGGCGGCATTGAGCGCCACGCCTTTGAGGACCATCACCGTGGTGAGGGCACCCGCGCCAATGGCGACGATGGCGTCAAAGGCCATGGTGGATTTCGAGGAGATCCGCTGGATTTCCGGCAGGCGGGCGAGAATGAGGAACAACAAAACGATGGTGAGCGTTTCGACGACGATCTGGGTGATCGCGAGGTCGGGCGCACCGAAGTAAGTGAAGAGCAGGGAAATCCCGAACCCGATGATGCCGAGGGTGATCAGGGCGGTGGCTTTGGATTGTGTGAAGACGACCACGCAGGTGGCGGCGGTCATGACGACGAGAAGCAGGACGAAGTATCCTTGCACCGGAATCACCGTGGCGAGCGTCGGCTGGATCGCGATGAGGTCGATTTTCCAGATCACCAGCACCGCCATGGTGGCGATGATGGTGAGGAGGTAATTCCGCAGGTGGCCGTTTTGCAGGAGCTTCGTCTGCCATTTCGCGAAGCCGAGCAGGCCGGAGAAGCAGCGGTCGTAAACGGCGTCGGCGCTGACGGGGCGCGGGAGCTTCGGGTTGTTGCCGAGCGCCCAGAACGTCGCGCGAAAGCGGTAGATGCACAGGCCGATGGCGACGGTGACGGCGCTGAGGTAGAGCGGCAGGTTGAAGCCGTGCCACAGCGAAAGCTCGTTGCCGACGTCCTTGCCGAGGATGTCGCCCGCGGCGGGGCCGAAGAACGGACCGGCCAGGGTGGTGGGCATCAGGCCGAGCGCAAGGCCGAGGGTGGCAAGGACAACCGGACCGGCCCACATCGAAAATGGCGCTTCGTGCGGGTGCTTGGGCGTGTCTTTCGAGGTCGGCCCGGTGAACGGGTGGATGCCGACTTTCAGCATGAGCGAAAGCATCATCGCATTGCCAACCACAGCGATGACGAGCACGGGAAGCGCTCCTGAGGCAAGGTCGGTGCCCGCTTTGAGGATGTATTCCTTGCCGAGGAATCCGAAAAACGGTGGGAAGCCCGCACCCGAAAATGCGGCCAGCCCGGCGGCGGCGGCGGTGATGGGCAGGGCTTTGCGCATGCCGCGGAGCTTCTCCACCTCGCGGGTGCCCGTCTCATGATCCACGCTGCCAATGGCCAGAAACAGC
>DAIQNO010000024.1:1695-7797 GCA_036788355.1 Opitutales bacterium
CCTTGTAAAGCGCGTGGGCGAAAAGGAACAAGGTGGCGGCCTTGACCGCGAGCACGGTGCCGATGCCGAGCATCATCACAAGCATGCCGAGTACGGCCAGCGTGGTGAAGGCGAGCACCGTTTTGAGGTCCGTCTGGAACATGCCACGGGTGACCGCAAGAAGGAACGTGATGCCACCCGCGGTGGTGAGTGCCACGGTCCACGCCTGGGTGCCGGCCAGCACGGGCGAGAGCACGGCGAGGAGGAAGACGCCGGCTTTCACCATGGTCGCCGAGTGCAGGTAAGCACTCACCGGCGTGGGGCCCGCCATGGCGTTGGGAAGCCAGAAGTGGAACGGGAATTGCGCGGATTTCGTGAAACACCCGCCAAGCACGAATCCGAGTATCCACGGATACCATTCGTGGCCGCGCAGCAGGTCGCCGGTGGCGAGCAGGCCGATGAGCGTCCATTCGCCGGTGGCGAGGCCGATCATCACCAATCCGGCGAGCAGCGCGAGCCCGCCGCCACCGGTCACGATCAATGCCTGGAGCGCTTTTTTCCGGGCAACGGCATTCTCGTGGTTGAAGCCGATCAGCAGGTAGGAGGTGATGCTGGTGAGCTCCCAGAAGATGAAAAGGAGGATGATGCCATCCGCAAGCACCAGCCCGAGCATCGATGCCATGAACAGCATCAGAATGAAGTTGAAGCGGCCGTAAAGCTTGTGGATGCCCATGTAGCCTGACGCAAAAAGCACGACGAGCGCGCCAATGCCGGACACGAGCACCGCCATCAGGCGCGAAATGCCGTCAATCCGCATGTCGGCCGGGGCGTTGAACGACGCCATCCACATGAGGGGTTCCTGGAAATCTCCGCGGCCGAGGGTGGTGAGCAGCCAGATGCAGACGGCCAACGGCACCAGGGCGAGTGCTTTCCCGGAATTCGCCCCGAACATGCGCGCCAGCGCCGGTGCCAGACATGCGGCAAAGGCGATGAGGAGGACGCAGGACAATAACATCATGAAGGGAGAAAATTCGGTTCGTCGGGAGTTTTGGCCTGTATGGCGGGCAGTTCCTTAACTGGATCTCAATGGTTTGCCACCCAAAATCGCCCCTCGGAACCGGATTCTTCTAAGAATCGGATTTCCCCCGGGGGTTTTCAATCCATCCCGAAGCGGAGGTTGCGGGTTCAGGGCGGCTGGGTGCCGAGGGTTTGCGGTGCAAGCACAACAGCAGGTTTTTCCCCGGAGGGCAGCCGTTTGAGGATCATCGCCATTGCCCACCAGGTGAACCCCAATGCCAGCAACGGCAACAATCCGGAGCGCAGTGTTTCGCCGACCATGATCGGTGGCAGGGTCCCGTCGGCACCTTTTCTGTGAAGTGTGTTGAATGCCTGGAACGCGAAGATCCATCCGGCGTGCATGCCGATTGGCAGCCACAACGAGGCGGTCTTCAAGCGCGCCCACGCCAGCGACATGCCAACCACGAAAAGGGTCAGCACATCGGCCGTCAGGAATGTCGGGCTGAGGTAGTTTTGCAGGATTCTGCCGAGCAGGACGATGCCCGAGTTCCACGCGCTCGGGTCCGCGATTTCCGAGCCGTGGGGTGGTTCGAGGAAATGGACGAAGGCGAAGACCAGCGATGTGCCGACGCAGGCCGCCCATGGCCTGCTGATGCGCAGCCATAATCCCAGCAGCAGCGCACGGAACAGCCATTCCTCGACCACCGAAGCACCCATCGCCGGGACCATGGTTTTGCGGATCACATCCACCATCGGGATCTCCTTTTTCACGGGCATGAAGGTGCCGGTGGTTTCGACGAGCATGCCCATCAGCCAGAGAATGCCACCAGCAACGCAGAATCCGACGATGTAGTGGAGAATGCCCGCCTGCCAGCGGATGCCCGGCACCAGGGCGGGTGGCGAGGTTTTGCGCTGGTTGGCCACCATGCGCAGCCGCAGCCAGAGCGGCCAGAACAACATCACGGCAGAAAGCATCAGGGAACGGCTGAAATACCGGCTGATCTTCGCCCTTTCGCACGACCCGGCCAAACTACCAAGAAGCCCGCCGCTGTCCTCGTGCAATCGGGCGAAATCCTTGCCCCAACCATAAAGCCACGGAGTGAGCAATGCGGCAAGAATCACGCAGGAGATGACCCACACAACCACCGCGCCAGCTTCAGACTTCAGAAATCGGGTCATTCAGGCGTTCTGATAGCTTCCACCTATGGCTTGGCCAAGGCAAATCATCGCCGATGACTCGACACGATTTTGCTTTTGAATCCAGAGCCGGAGGCTCTGGCTACGTCGGACGGGCCCTCCGGTCCCGTCCCGAAGGTTGAGCCATTGACTCAATCCACCGGCGGCACGTCCTTGTCGTAAACGTCCTCGATGCGGGGTGCGCTGTCGTCCGGAGCGAGCACGGTCTCGGGAGTGCCTTCGCTGGTGCGCTTGAGCCGGATTTCCCTGGCTTCCCAGCCGCGCACGCTGGCGGTGACGATGATTTCGTCGAGTTCGCGTTTTTCGTTCGGGCGCAGTGTGTCGGGGCCGGAGGTGGCGGTGAGGATCACGCGGGCGAGACCGTTGAAGGTGCGCACGGTGTCGGATTGGAACGGATGGTGGCTGAGCGGGTCGCCATTGTGCACGCCGAGGATGCGGGCGGGGCCGCGCACGTTGAGAGTCACCCAGCGGGCGGCCTTGGGATCGAAATTGCCATCTTCATCCTCGATGCGGAGGGTGATGTAGGAAAGGTCGCGATCGGTGGGGTCGAGCGCAACCTGATCGGCCTCGGCATGGAGCTGCGCGGGCGCTCCTGCGGTGCGAGTCACCGCGCTGGCGATCTCCTCGCCATCCTTGCGGGCGATGATTTTCAGCTCGCCGGGGGTGTATGGCACCTTCCAGGCGAGGTGGTATGGCGCTTCTTCGGTGAAGGTCCGCTTGCCGAGGGACTCGCCGTTGAGGAAGAGTTCGGCCTCATCGCCATTGGTGTAGGCGTGGATCGGGATCACCGTGCCTTCCTTGCCGGGCCACGTCCAATGCGGCAGCATGTGGACCATCGGCTTGTCCGACCACACGCTCTGATAGAAATAGTAGGTGTCCTTGGGGAAATGCACGAGGTCGATGATGCCGAAGTTGCCCAGCACGCGCGGCCAGCCGCCGGACTCGCCGATGTAGTCGAACCCGGTCCAGCGGAACTCGCCGAGCACGAAGGGGAACTTGCTGGTGAGCCGCCATGAATCGCGCGCGTTGATGCGCACCGCGCAGTTGTCGTAGGAAGAATCGTAGTATGCGTCGGTCTCGGGGAAGACCTCGACCTGCGTGAGGTCCGCGGGCGGGTGGTCGCGCTCGCGGTAATCGGTGATGGTGCGGTATTCCCCGCGGGTCTGCCGCGAGTGCGGACCTTCGGAGGAATAGATGATACGGTTGGGAAAGCGCTCGTGGTCGATCTCGTATAGGAAGCACGATCCGCCGCCACCGTTGTAGCCGACGATGTCGAGGTGATCGAGGAATCCGGTCTCGTTGGCGGTGCGGATGTGGTTGGTGCCGGCGGTGACCGGACGGGTTGGATCGAGTTTGCGGACGATGTCGCCAAGGATCTGGACGGTTTCGGTTTCACCGTTTTTCTGCGCTTCGGCCACCTCGTTGCCGATGCTCCACATGATCACCGACGGGTGGTTGCGGTCGCGCTTGATGTGGTCGACAAGATCGCGCTCGGCCCATTCGTCGAAGTATTTGTTATACCCGTGGCGCGCCTTTCCGCGCGGCGTGCCGCTGGAAACAAGCACGCCGTCTTCGAACGCCCAGCCCTGGCGCCATTCATCAAACGTCTCGTTGATCACGAGGAATCCCATTTCATCCGCCATGCGCATGAACTCGGGTGAGTGCGGGTAGTGGGCGGTGCGCAGGGCGTTGCAGCCCATTTCCTTGAGGATCACCATGCGGCGCTTGAGTGCGTGTTCCCAGAGCGCGCTGCCGAGCGGGCCGAGGTCCTGGTGGTTGCACATGCCTTGCATGATGATCGGCTCGCCGTTGAGGAAGAGTCCTTGCTCGCGGTCGAAGCGCAGGGTGCGCACGCCGAGCGGGCTTTCGTAAAGGTCGGTGCGCTTGCCATCGACAAGAAGCTCGGTGCGGATGCGGTAAAGGTTCGGCTCACTGGGTGACCAGAGTTTCGGATTTGCGAGCTGCATCGATTGGGCCATGGTGTGCTTGCCGGTTGCGGGCACTTCGGTGGCGGACTCGGTGGCGACGAGGGATTTACCGGTCGCATCGAGGATCGTTTGTTTCACCACCACCGCCTTGCCGGATTCGTCGTGGTTGCGGATCGCCGTCTCGATGGCAACGGTGGCGGTTTCGGGGCTCACCTCCGGCGTGGTCACCGAGGTGCCCCAGTGGGCGACGTGTACCGGATCGGTGTGCTTGAGCCAGACGTTGCGGTAGATACCGGTGCCGGTATACCAACGGCCCGATGGCTGCATCTCATCATCCACGCGCACGGCGATGATGTTGCGCCCGCCGAAGTTGAGATGCGGAGTGAGGTCGTATTCGAAGCCGAGGTAGCCGTAGGGCCGCTTGCCAAGGCGATGGCCGTTGATCCATACCTCGCCGTTCATGTAAACGCCGTCGAACTCGATGAACACGCGACGGTCCTTGAGGTCTTCGGGGAGATTGAATCCTTTGCGATACCAGCCGATGCCGGTGGGGAGGTATCCACCCGGAGCACCGGTCGGATGATCGGCCTCAAAACGGCCTTCAACGCTCCAATCGTGCGGCAAATCGAGCTTGCGCCAGCTCGATGCGTCGAAATCGACTCCCTCCGCACCTTTCGGATCACCCAAGGTGAATGACCAGGCGGCATTGAACAAACTGCGGTGGCGCGGACTTTCCGCATGCGCGGATTGGGTGATGAGAACAAGGCCGAAGGCCGACGCGATGAGGGATGGAAGAAGCGATCGATTCATGTTTGGGTCGGTAAGTGAAATGTTGTGAAGCGCCCGGATGCTCCAGCGGATCTGGCAACCGGCGGGCGAAGAAGACAGTTGAGATGATTCCCGAAAATTCTGACCTCATCCTCAATCTGCCTTGCAGATCCGAGAACGCAGTCCGCACGGACGCTGCCCCCGCCGACGAGCTTCCTACAAACAAAAACGCCAAAAACTTTTGCCGTCTCGACATCGGCTCCCCTGCCCGACTCGCATCCCGGCTTCTTTGGCTAGAGCGCCTCTCAAGCAATGAAGGCTGTTTTTGCGCAGCACACGTTACCGCGAATCATCATCACTTTTGCTGAAGCTGTCTGACACCACTTTTCCGACCAGGAATAAAAATCGGCAGGAATGGTGCCCCGTAAGGCGGAGTCAACCGTGCGGGTGGAGTTCGCGGAGCTGATAGATGCGTTCGCGGATGGTTTCGATGTCACCGTAGATCATCCAGTAGCGGTAAGCCAGAATGCTGTTGCGTTCGAGTCTCATGGTGCGGAGCGGTGCCATGTGCATGGTATTCGGGCTTTGCGCGCCACCCGTTGCTGCACCAGTGGCACCGACCCACCAGAATTCACGGTTGAGTGGACTGTAAAGCCCGACGCCGACATTCGTGGTGGGATTCACCATCGCGACCCAGCTTTCGGTTGGATCATGACGGATCCAAGGCGGGCCGGGGATGATGTTGGAGGTGACATCCTCGACCGGGGCATTGGTCCACGGGCTGTCACCCTGATACGTGACGACTTTTGACAAGGTGCGAATGAGGTAAACGGCGGGTAGTTCCTGATGGCGTGACGCGACGGTCCACGGATCGTCGGCATTTCGAAAGCAGGTCAACCGGCAAGTGACACGGATGACGTCGGGCATGCCCGGTTCGAATTGGTTCCACTGGTCAATCCATGCCTTTGCTTTTTCTCCGGTCGTCATGTCCCAGAGCAGGGGCACGGTGCGGGTGAAGAACCCGGTGCCGGAGTCGAACTGCGTCATTTCGATGACTTGGGATTTTTTGTTGGAGGCGTCGCCGCCCTGGATCGGGTTCCATGTCCACGGAGTCCAGCTCGGGCTCTGGCCTTCGGCGGTGCGGTCGATTGGATTGCCGGCGTAATAACTCTGCTGGATGAGGCGGCCCGGGTCGTGCCAGTTGACGAGGTTG
>DAIQNO010000024.1:7807-15570 GCA_036788355.1 Opitutales bacterium
TGGTCCCGCCGGAAGGGGCGAGGAAATTGATGGAGCCTCCCTGAGTGGTGGGTGTGCCCATGCGGAGGGTGCCGTTGTCGAGGAAAGCGGTTTCGGTGGAGCCGATTTCGACGACGGGGTCGCCGCCATCCAGCGGATCGTGCATTTGCAGCGGACTGGCGATGCCCATGCGGAAGAACTCGCGCTTTGCTTCCGGGTCGGCGGGGGCGTGCCATGTTAGTTCGGGAGACCCTTGAACTTGCGGGATGACGGGTTCTTTCTCCCATGAGGTGAGGCTGTCGGTGTGTTCGAGGGTGTAGCTCCGGCCCGGGCGGGCCTGGATGGTGAGATCGTATCCGCCACCTGCGGGCTGGATTTCCAACGAAGGGCGCTCGTCTGAGGAATCGGGATCGGTCCCGGCGATGGCTTCGGCGGCGTCGGGCACGCCATCGCCATCCGAATCGCGCGTGGCTTCGATGGGGTCGTATGGATCCCAGCCGCGGCGGATTTCTTCGGCGTCGGAGATTCCGTCGCCATCGCTGTCGATATCCTCGAAGTTTGCCAAGCCGTCGCCGTCGTTGTCATCGAAGCCTTCTTCCATGTCGGGGATGCCGTCGCGATCGTAATCGCCATCGGAGGTGTGGATGTGATCGATGGAAAAAATGGTGCCGTTGGGGAAACTGGTGTCGAAGCGCAGCCCGGTGATCATGCTTCCCTTCCATTCGTTGGCTTCGCGGAGGTCGATATAAATACTGCGCGGAGTGATGCTCGCGGGCACTGAAGCTACAATACTTCGGACAGCGTTGAAGGACCCTGCACCGCTGCCATCGTGGGTCCAGTAAAGTCTCACACCGCCTGCGGTTGGAGATTGAATTCGGATGATGATTCCATCGACGAGCGCGCCCTGCAGGTGGAGTGCTCTGCGGGAGAGTTGGGGAGCGGGAGAGCCAGCGGCGGTGACTTGAGCTCGGAGGGATCCGTTTTCCACACTCTGGAGAGCGAGATTTCCTGCTACCGTCCAACCCTCGGCGTTGCCGTCCTCATTGAAATTGAAATGCACGCTGCCGGGGGCGTTGGCGATGAAGCGCGCCCAGCCGTCGGGAATGCCGTCGCCGTTGGCATCGAGATCTTCGAGATCCATCAATCCGTTGCCGTTGCTGTCCGCCACGCCCTTGATGTGATCGGGCACGCCATCGTTGTTGTAATCCCAGGAGAGGACCCGCACCCAGTCGATCTCGAAGGTGGATCCAGCTCCACCGGCGGGATCGAAGCGGAGGCGGGTGATGCTGCGGTCGTCCCAATCGGCGTTGCCTTTCGGGTTGAAGTACAGCGTGCGCCACTCGCCATTGCCGGAGTAATTCACGGTGATGACGCGGTCTCCGCTGAAGGTGTTGGCTCCGTTGCGCCCCCAGAACAACTGGGTATTGCCGTTGGTGTTGCCGCGATAGCGGATGAGCACACCGCTGGAGGCGTTGCCGGGGAAATTGAAGCCGGTCGTTCTGACAATCTGCGGATCGCCCGTCGTAGCGGTGCCAGAGGCGGTGCCGTTGGCGACGGAGAAACTCGTGTTGGTGGGCATCCAGCTTTCGGAGTTGCCCGCAGTATTGAAATCGAAGGAATAAAGAGCGTTGAACGCACTAACATTGAGCGTCGTAGCAATGAGAAGGATTGTGTGCAGCGCGGATTGCATCTCTTGCTTACGAGGAAAAGTGCCTAACCTAATATCGAGTGGTATTTTGCCAATCTTCAAAATCTCGCAAGGCCATACCCTCACTCGATCAGAGCAATCAGAGTATGTGTTGGAACTGCAAATTAACGGCGGCGACGCAGAAGGGCGAGCAGGCTGAGTCCGCCGAGCAGAGCTGATGATGGCTCGGGAATGACGGTAACGACCGCACCGAAATATCTCAGATTGCTACCATTTTGCGAGAAGGTTAATGTTTCGTAGCCGTCCTCATTGGTGAAATCGAAACTGACGACAAAGAAATCGTTTTGCGTTGCAGCGACTGATCCAAAAGCGTTGAGGGTGACGGGTGAGAGCGATGGCCCTGTCATGGATAAATCGAAGCTGGTTGTTTGATTGTTCGCCCCATAGAAAAGATACACGGTGCCGGCGGTGAGCGTGCTGATGTCAATGGTTCCGATGAAGCCGGTGTAATCACGGGTGCCAAATGCACCAGCATTAAAGCCTGCACCGTCGTAGTCGGCCACCGTGCCGAACTCAAAGCTACCCGATGGGTTGGTGGTTGTCCAAAGACGTGCGTTCGGTCGGTTCTGAAAACCAGTGCCGCTAACCGCACCGATGATGCTGGCGCTACCGCCGGCACCCTCTGTGCCGTTACCATTCACAAATGAATAATCCAGCACGGTTCCGCTGACTGTCGTATCCACCGGCGTAGTCACGCTCGGCACACCACCACTGCCGGTATTCAAGCTGGCGAAGCGAAGAGTGTCATCGAAAACGGAGACGGCAAATGTCGCATTCACGTTGGTGCTGACATTTTGATCCATTAACAGAGTAGGGGAAAGGCCCGGGGTGATGGTGGAGGCGGCATTGGCGGTAGCTAAGGCAAATGCCAAGCTGACCAATGTGAGTGAGAGTAATGGTTTCGATTTCATGTTATTTGTATTGTGAGGCCGTTGGTTGGTGGTTTTGCAATGTATCTGGTAGGTTGGTCTCGATGCGTGAAGGAACTTTGGGTATTTCCCGCACACGTTGTCGAAAATTTTCGCACTATCCCATCATTACCGTTAGGGTAATGAAGCGAAGTCTTTTTCGGCCTCATCACGATTGGATTAGTTGCAGCGGCATGCCACGACATAAGACACGCGCCGGTGGACCGCGGGATTTAGGACGGCTCCATGATCTCATTACAACCGCTCCGGCAGGCCGCTGATTCAACCCTCGCCGGGCCATCACACGGAAAGCCCCCACCGACAGGTCGGTGAGGGTATGATTGGCCAACGCGTGAACCTAAATTAACGGCGGCGACGGAGCAGAGCCAGCATCCCGAGTCCGCCGAGGAGTGCGGCGGAAGGCTCGGGGATGGCGTTGATCACGATCCCGTCAATATCGATGCCGCCAACAGCGGTGTTCCATCGGAACTGCACCGCGGTGTCGGTGAGATTCTGGAATGCAGCGTCGCTCAGCGAGATGTCGGGGATTCTCGCACCAGCCCAGTTTAGCGCATCCGTGCGTCCGATCAGCGATTTCCCTCCGCTGTCGGATGTGTAAAGACTGATTGGCGCGCCTCCTCCGACACTCGCCGTAAGAATCAACTGTCGGCTAGAAAAGGCGTTGGTGGCACCGCGGTAAGCAAACGTGATGTTTGCAAGACTGACCGTGGTTTGGTCGTCAATTGTGATGGTGAAAAAATTGGGTGCGTCTGTAATTCGCGCGTCCACACGCCCTACTTGAGTCCCCTGAAATGCGGTATCGGCATTCGCACCAAGATCTCGGCCTTCCAGATTCTGCACACTTGATGTCGTTCCGATCGTCCATGCCGACACGGTGATGCCGTCTCCCGCGATCAAATCGTCGGGAGTATTGTCGTATGCCGTTCCTGCCGCATTCTCAAAATCAACTCCAACGATCGCGATCGCAGCGGTGGCAGGAGTGATAAACAGAGCTGTGGCGGCGATTGTATTGATTGCGGGTCGTGTCTTCATTTTGGAGGGGTGAATTAATTATTGAGATCGTAATTGGCTTTTGGGGCATGATATCCATCACCAACACTTTAAATTACATCCCTCGCTCAGCTCGTCGAACATTATTCACTTTCCACTTCATTACCATTTGAGTAATGAATACCTCCATGAGACCGTTTTCAGCGAAATCGGCGGTTCGGCAGTTGGCCGACCACTTGCGGCAGGAAATCCTGAGTGGTGTGTTTGGGGAGAGTTTCCCCGGCATCAATCAGTTGACGCGTGAACTCGGGGTGGGCACGGAAACGGTGGTGGCGGCGGTGGCGGAGCTGGAGAAAGAGGGACTGCTGAAAAAGTGGGCGGGGCGCCGCGGGCGAGTCGTGGTGGGTCCCGGTGGAGCGGGAACCCGCAGATTGCGGGTGCGACTCCTGCTTTATGCCCGCGAGGAACGCCGGGCTGACTACTGCCTAGAGCTGAAGCATCGACTGGAAGCGGCCGGTCATGCCGTGGCATTTGCCGAAAAAAGCCTGCGGGAACTCAAAAACGATGCGGCCCGTATGGCACGCTTTGTTGGCAAAAATCCGGCGGATGCCTGGGTGGTGATCGGCGGATCGAGGGAGGTGCTCAAATGGTTTTCCGTGCAACCGGTGCCAGCCTTCGCTCTCTTCGGGCATGTCGCTGGGGTACCCATTGCAGCGACCGGGCCGCGCAAGTCCGTGTGCGTTCGGCGGGCGGTGCGGCGGTTGGTCGAACTGGGGCACCGCCGGATCGTAATGATGGTGTATGAAGATCGCCGCAAGCCACACCCGGGACTCCCTGAGCAGGAATTCCTGAATACCCTCAAGGCGGAAGGCTTACCCACGGGTAGTTACAACCTGCCCGACTGGCGGGAAGAGCCGGGCGGATTGCGCGAGTGCCTTGAAGAGCTATTTCGTTTCACGCCGCCCACCGCGCTATTTCTGGAACCGGAGCTGTTTTCCGCAGCCCATTCTTACTTCGCCCGCCAGAGGATTCTGGTGCCACGGGACGTCTCGATGGTTAGCCTGGATTCCACTCCGCTCTTCGACTGGTGGGATCCGCCCGTCTCGCACATTACTTATGACAGCAGCCTGTGTGTCCGGAGAATCGTCCGCTGGATGAAACATGTGTCGAGCGGGATCGACGACCGGTGCTCTACGCCGATTGCGGCCCGTTTCGTCGAAGGCGGAACGATCAGGCCAACAACGCGAGAGCAGACCCGGCTTTGCGGTGTCAAGTGATGCCAAAAACCGCGATGGTATCCACAGGAGCAGGTAATTGTGATGTAGGGGAAAAAGACCGGACGAATTTGGGCGAGCTACGATTTGAAATCGGGCGACGTCGGTCAGATGCGCACATTTGGATTGCGGGCCAACTAGCGAAAAATCCCGAGTCGTATAAATAAGTTAGGATTTTCAGGCGAAACAGGAACATTCACCTCCATCAAAGGGAATTGCTCATCGCCTCCCACAACAGTAGGCGGTTCTGAATATGGATACCAATCCACAAGATTGTCCGAATCCTCCATGATGTAGTTCAAATCGCCTGCAAAGATGTTTTTCCGGAAACGATACACTAGGTTATTCCCGTTCTCGTGCTGCTCGACCCGGATATCGGGCAGACGTTCCCGCCTCGGATAGAGTGGATCTATGCCGAAGGCATACGCATGGAGATTCTGGATTCCACTTCCTGCCAAACTTGCGGATGCGCCTTGCTTTTCCTCGGGAATATCTGCCGGGAACACATCACGAGTCCAGTCAGCATAGGTTTGGATCCGTGGGTCGCCCTGATGGAAGGAGATTGTATCAATTTCAAACCTTCCCATTGGGGGTGAACTCGCAACAGGATCAAAGCGCAAACGATCCACAATTCCATTCCATTCCGGGTGCCCGGACAAGTTGAAGATGTAGGTTTTAAATTCGTCATCATTACCCGATATTGTAATTTGAATGGATTTATTCCCATCCCAGACACTATCCGTTTTGGTTGTCCAAAAGAGTTGCGCCTGCGTGTTCGGCGTTTCGTTTTTCACTCTGATTTTCAGATACTTCTTCGAAATCGTGTCGATCCGACATGTGGGTGAAAGCATGTAAGGGTCGGCTCCATTCATCGTGAGCTTCAGCCTCCCGTTGGAAGTTTCCATCGCGCTGATGCTGTTGCCCATCGTCCAAAATTGGTCGAAACCCGTTCGAGCGAAATCCCATGTAGTTAGTGCTTTGGGTTTTAGTCGCTCATAAACAAAGGCTCCTTCTTCCATCGCCGACCATCGGAAATGACTTAACAAATCAAAGGTGAACAAAGAGGCCCCGCGAAAGCCAAAATCAAGAACCGTTTCCCGATGATCGTATAGTTGATTGGCCGCGAAGATCGGATCGTTTGTCGCGTCCCGACGCATGCCATATTCTCCCGCAAGAAACGGCTTGAGCGTCTTGTCCAATGCGTCCCATCCGGAACTCTCCAAGGCCTGACTCCAGTTCGAGGATGAGATGTAATGATGAATGCTGATGAAGTCCACATTGGTCGCCATCAGAACACTCGGCAGCACCGGCCAGCGTCTATCAGGGGTCGCGTCCACGGGCAGCAATCCCGCATCGTTCATTGCGGCGGATTTCCCGACTGCGGAATACGCAAAAATGCTACTCGTCGCCAGCGCGTCCGGATCTTCGGCTTTGAGTGCGGCAATCGCCCGATTCATCCAGTGGGTCACATTATCGTCATACGCAGCCTGCCTTTCTGCGGGGATGCCCATGTCATAGTCACCGATGGCCGTGGTTACGATTCCGGAAGTCAAACTGAATGGCTTTTGTGTTGTATTCGCATGGATCTCGTTGCGGATTTCGTAGGTGAAAATGGTCGAAAGCAGACCCGGGTCCCTATCCCGGATCGAGCGGATGATTTCACCCACATAAATTTCCTTCGCCTGGATGGAGCCTTCAACCATGTATTCACGGTGAATGATCCCCTCGACGTCAGGAAAACCCACATCAACTCTGTTTGTGCGGTAAAACGAGTTATCAGGTTCCCGATCAATGACGAGGTGTACATAGATCCCGTGTCGGGTTGCCAGGGCGGTTACACTAGGGAAACCTCAATCCACGGCTTTCTAACAGATCTGTACACCTTATCTGGTATGTTCAGGATTCCTGAATGCCAAGAAATCCAAACAAAATCGACTATTCAGGCGGCTTCCCTCAAGGTTTCGAGGTGTTTGCCTCCATCCAAGATCCCCGCAATGGCGGCAACACCCGCCACCATTTCGGCGAAATCCTCTTCATTGCCTTCGCCGCCGTGCTCTGCGGGGTGAGAACCTACGAACTCATGGAGGGATTCGCCGAGTTGCGCGAAGACTGGCTGCGCAAGTGGCTCAAGCTCCCCAACGGCATCCCCTGCTACAACACCTTCTCGCGCGTGTTCCAAGCCATCGAGCCCGGCGCGTTCGCCGCCTGCATCGCCGAGCATCTCGCGCGACTCGGATTTGAAATGCAGGGTGGCCAGATCGCCATCGACGGCAAGGCCCTGCGCGGCAGCCGCAGTGGCGAAGCCACCCATCTGCACGCCGTGAGCGCATGGGCCTGCGAGGCGGGTATCACCCTTGCCCAGACCTTCGTCGGCGAAAAAACCAACGAGATCACCGCCATTCCGGAACTGTTGGAAATGCTCAACCTCAAGGGTGCCGTGGTCACCATCGATGCGATGGGTACCCAGCGCGCCATCGCCGGCAAAATCGTTGAAAAAGAAGGCGACTACATCCTCAGCGTCAAAGGCAACCAAGGCCGCCTGCACGATGAAATCCGCGACCAATTCACCTTCGCGCTGCGCCAACTCGATCCCATAAATCTCGACCCGAAGCGCTGGAGTTTCGCACAAACTAAAGACCACGGCCATGACCGCAGCGAAACCCGCCAGATCATGGTCTGCCACGAACTCGTATGGATGGATCCCGCCATTCGCGATGAATGGAAAGGACTCGCCTGCGTCATCATGGTGCATCGCCATTCGGTGGTAGGAGCAGGCAAGATTCGCAGCGAAACCTGCTACTACATGAGCAGCCTGGAAGGCATCCGTGCGGCGGAAATGCTGGCCTACATCCGAGGCCATTGGGACATCGAAAATCGCTGCCA
>DAIQNO010000025.1:0-15466 GCA_036788355.1 Opitutales bacterium
CAGCAGGAAAAATCCAGACTGCTCAATCAACGTAAAGAGGGATTCCATGGAGTAGCGGGAGGAATGGACAACCGAGGTAACTCAGGGAAAAATGGGCAGGAAGAAAAGGTGGGCGAGAGAAGGAGCTTGGGATCTCTAAAATTGGCACTGACCTGCCCACTCTAGCCGAGGGTGACCATGGCCTGGCCTTCTTCGACGCCGTCGCCGGGCTTTACATGGATGGCTTTGACGGTGCCGGCTTGGGGCGCGGTGACCAGGGTGTTCATTTTCATCGCTTCCAGCGTGATCAGCTTGTCGCCAGCGGCTACCGTTGCGCCGACAGTCACGTCGATCGAGATGACCACGGCGGAGAGGGGGGCGACGACCGAGCCGGCCCCGGCAGCGACCGGCGCCGCGGGAGCTGGCGCCGCAGGGACTGCAACGGGTGCCGCGACTCGGGCGCTCGGGGTGGGCGCACTGGGGCGGCTGGTGGCCGCCGCCGCCGCATCGGGCTCATCGAGGAACTCCACGGCAACGTCGTAAGACTTGCCTTCAACAGTGATGCGTAAGCGTTTCATAAAATGGGTGTCCGACGGGGAAGGGTTAGGAGGGAAGATCGTGAGGCGTGAAGAAGTGGGTCTGAGGGAGAGCTGGGAAGTAAAGGGCGTGGCGCTTTAGCGGGTCTGGTGGGAGGAGAAAATGGCGCGGCGACCTTCTTGGGCCCAGCCAACGTCGCTGGTGCGGATCGAGACCAACCGATGGGGCCGATGGCCGACCATGCAGTGGATCGCCGCGGCGATTACGGCCACCAGCTCCGGTTGCTGCCGGGGGTCGATCAGCCCGCTGCTGGACTGAGGTGAGGCCTGGGCAACCTCGCCGGTGCTGGCGGTCGCTGTTGCCGAAGCAACTCCCCCGACGCCGACGCCGCGTGCCGCCAGTTGCTCAGCGGCTCGCTGGCTGGCTTCAGCGGCTTTCCGCGCTTCCTGGGCCGCCTGCCGGGTGAAATAGGCACCGATCGCGCTGGTGATGATGGCGATCAGGGCTAAGACCACGATCACGAAGCTAAAGCCGATGACGAAGATGGATCCGGGGCTGGCTCCACCGTCTTGGCTGGCCGCTTGGGCGAGGAGGGCAAGGTCAGGCGTCATGGGAGGTGAAAGGCTTCAGCAGAGGGTGGCAGGGTTAAGGCGATCTTGAGGAGAGCCGTGGGCAGGAGGCCGGGGCCGTGACCGCCGGGAAGAAAAGGCTCTTGGAGGCTAAGTCGGGGGTCTGGGGGCGTCAATAAAGGAGGGCTGGGGTCCAGTTTAGGGCGGTCGGGTAGCACGGAAAGCGGTCACCCGACTGCCCCAGGGGGGGCTTAGAGGGGGATGTTGCCGTGTTTCTTCGGTGGGCGGGTTTCCCGCTTGGTGAGGGTGTTGCGGAGGGCCAACGCCAGGGTGGCGCGGCTCTGGGCGGGCTCGATCACGTCGGTAATCATGGCGTTGGCGGCGGCTTGATAGGGACTGGAGAACTCAACCCGATACTCATTGATCAGTTCCTTGCGGCGGGCCGCTGGGTCGGGGGCGTCTGCGAGGTCCTTCTTGAACAGCACCCCGACCGCACCTTCCGCGCCCATCACGGCGATTTCGGCGGTCGGCCAGGCAAAGACCAGGTCGGCACCCATGTCGGAGGAGCACATTGCGAGATAGGCGCCGCCGTAGGCTTTCCGCATAATCAGGGTGATCTTGGGCACCGTGGAGGCCGCGTAGGCAAAGAGCATCTTGGCACCGTGGCGGATAATGCCGCCGCGTTCCTGGGCCAGGCCGGGCATAAAGCCGGGAATATCGACGAGGGAGACGATGGGGATGTTGTAGATGTTACAGGTGCGGATAAAGCGCGCTCCCTTGTCAGAACTGTCGATATCCAGTGTCCCCGCCTTGTGCAGGGAGTGGTTGGCCACGATGCCCACCACCACGCCCTCGATCCGGGCGAAGCCGATGATCAAGCTCCGCGCAAAGTCGGGCATGATTTCAAAGAAGTCTCCGCCATCGACGAGGCGGGCGATCACCGCGTGGGTGTCGAGGCCATCTTTGGGGTTGGCCGGCACCAGCTCGTTCATCGCTGGGTCGTCGCGGAGATCGAGGTCCGTCAGGCGGTGCGGCGGGTCGGCGAGGTTGTTGCTCGGAAGGAAGGAGAGCAACCGGGCGGCCAGTTCCATGGCGTGCTTATCGTCCTCGGCGATCAGGTGGATGTTGCCGGCGACCGAGGCGTGGGCTTCGGCGGAGGCAAACTGTGAGAGCTCGGCGGTCTGGCCGGTGGCCGCTTTGATGACATCAGGGCCGCAGATGAACATGTTGGCGTTCTTGCGGGTCATGATGAGGAAGTCCATCAGGGCCGGGGAGTAGGCGGCCCCACCGGCGCAAGGGCCCGCGATCACGGCAATCTGGGGAACAACCCCGGAGAGGCGGACATTCTTGAAAAAGACCTGACCGTAGCCGCTGAGGGAATCGACGCCTTCCTGGATCCGCGCCCCACCGGAATCATTCACGCCGACCACCGGGATCCCGGATTCGCAGGCGAACTCCATCAAGTCGCAGATTTTCTTGGCATGAATCCGCCCCAGGGCCCCGCCACCGATGGTAAAGTCCTGGGAAAAGGCAGCCACGGCGCGCCCATCAACTAGACCCGTCCCGCAGACGACGCCGTCGTAGGGCAGGCTCTTGTCGGCCAGGCCGAACTTGTAGCAGGTGTGCTGGGCGTGGAGGCCGAACTCCTGAAAGGTGCCGGGCTGAAAGAAATACTCCAGCCGCTCACGGGCACCCATGATGCCCTTAGCCCGGCGGGCTTCCAACTTGTCGGCGCCGCCGGCTTGGCGGGCGGTTGCGCGTCGCTGACGCAGCTCGTCCAGCAATTTCGGGTCGATGGCCATGATACTTACTTGGGTTGGGGGGAATGAGGGGGGGGAAATGTGGGAGGGGAGTTGATCGGGGGAACGGGGGGCGGCGGGGAGGGAGAGGCCGGAAACCGTCACCGGGTCGTGGGTTAGGAGAGGCTTAGGTGGCCAGCGGCGTAGCGGTTCAGTTTTTCGCCATGCAGAACTCTGTGAGCACGCCGAAGGTGCTTTTCGGGTGGAGGAAAGCGACCAGCTTGTTGGCGGCACCCTCGAAAGGCACCTCGTGAATCAGCCGGACGCCGGCGGCCTTGGCGCGTTCGAGCTGGCCACTGATATTGTCCACCGCAAAAGCGATGTGATGGATGCCGCCCGCCGGGTTTTTTTCGAGGAACTTGGCGATCGGGCTTTCCGGGTCGGTGGGCTCCAGCAGTTCCAGGTGGACGCCACCACAGTCAAAGAAGGCCGTCCGCACTTTCTGGGAGGCGACTTCCTCGCGTCCGTGGCAATGCAGCCCCAGCGCGTTCTCGTAGTAAGGAATGGCGGCATCAAGACTTGGAACGGCGATGCCAAGGTGGTCGATCTGTTGAATCATGGGTAATGGGACTGGCTGAATCGTTAAGAAAGGTTGACTTGGAGGACTTTGAGGGGTGGAACGTGGCCGTTGGGGAAGTTGAAGGACGGAACCTTGAGGCGAAGCGATGGGACGCAGGCGTAAGGGGATTGAGCGGTATCGCTAGGGTATAGTGTCAAAGAAATGGAGGCTGATCCGTATATTGAGTAAAGAGATCTGATGGGTCAACGATAAAACAGAAATTATTGTGTTGAATATCGCGATATTTCTGTTTTATCTGCCAAGGTTCTCGTTTTAGACCGGAGCCCTTGTCAACACCGAGCGTAATCATTAGAAAACGTGCTGCAAGATTTTTTTTCGATAAACTTTTCTGATTGACGTGCCCTCTGTCGCGAGGCAGTTTCCGGATATTGAATCGGCCCTGCCGCCTTGCTTGTAATTTCTGCCATGACTGAGACCACCACTTCCCGCCTGCCGTTACTCGACGTATTTCCTCCATCGACCCCTGCCGACTGGCGGGCGGCTGCGGAGGCGATGTTGAAGGGGGCGCCGTTTGAGAAGGTGATGCGCACCAAGACGCTGGAGGGCTTCACGATGGAGCCAATCTACCACCGGGAAACTCTCGACGGGTTGCCGCAGTCGCGCACGCTGCCGGGTTTCGACGGGTTTTTGCGGGGCACGCGGGCGGCCGCTTACACGGCCTCGCCCTGGGAGGTGGCGCAGGAGTTGCCTTACGGTGACGGCCCGACGTTCAATGCGGCGCTCCGGGCAGACCTGATGCGGGGTCAGACGGCCCTGAACTTGACTTTTGACGTCGCGACGTTCCGGGGCATGGACCCCGACGCGGCCAAGGTTGGCGAAGTCGGAGCCTGCGGGCTGTCGGTGGCCAGTTTGGGTGACCTCTTGGAGGCCCTGGCGGGCGTGGTGCCCGATGCGCTGGGCTGCCACCTGCAATCCGGCGCGAGCGGCCTGGCCTTGGGGGGGATGTTTCTGGCGTGGCTGGGCCAAGTGGGGGCCGACGCAGCGGCGGTAAAGGGTAGCCTGAACGCGGATCCGCTGGGGCAACTGGCGGCAGAAGGCCACTCTCCGGTGGCGGTGGAGGCCCTTTTTGACGAGCTGGCCGACCTGGCGGCGGGTTGTGCGGCGGTGGCCCCCGGCCTGGCAGCGGTCGGCGTTTCCACGCTCCCCTACCACCTCGCGGGTGCCAGCGCGGTGGAGGAGCTGGCCTTGGCCCTGGCCACAGCGGTGACCTATCTTCGCGCATTGACGGAGCGCGGCCTGCCGGTGGAGGTCGCGGCCCGTCAGATCCGGTTTAGCCTGGTCGTGGGGCCCGACTTCTTTCTGGAAATCGCCAAGATCCGCGCGGCGCGGATGCTCTGGGCGCAGATCGTAGCGGCCTTTGGCGGGAGCCCCGAGGCGCAGAAGATTAAGTTGCACGCGAGAACCGGTCTGCTGAACAAGACGCGGCTCGACCCCTACGTCAACATGCTCCGCACCAGCACCGAGGCCCTCAGTGCGGCGGTGGCAGGGGTCGATAGCCTGCATGTCGGTGCTTTCGATGAGGTGATCGGCGAGCCCGACACCTTCAGCCGTCGCATCGCCCGTAACACCCAGATTATCTTGCAGGAGGAGTGCGATCTGACGGCGGTGGCCGACCCAGCCGGTGGTTCCTGGGCGGTCGAAGCCCTCACCGATGCGATGGCGCAGCGGACTTGGGAGATTTTTCAGCAGGTCGAGCGCGACGGGGGCCTGTTGGCGGTTTTAAGCAGCGGCGGGCTGGCCACGATCCTGGGGCAGCCGGCGGCGGAGCGGCTAAAGCGATTCCAGCAGCGCCGCCTCAGCCTGGTCGGCACCAACGTCTATCCCAACCCCGATGAGCAGCCTCTGACTCCCCGCGTGCCGGATTATGCGGCAGTGGGCCAAGCGCGGGCGGCGGCGGTCAGGCACTTTCGCGAGGGTCGCTCCCCAGAGGCCGGCCGAGCAGTGGCCGCCGCCCTGCACGCGCTGGCGGAGTCGGCCCACGGGGCGCGTCGGTTGCAGTCCGTGGCGGTTGCCTTCACTGCCGGGGCCACGTTGGGGGAGGTCACGGGCGTCCTGCGCCGGGGTCAGGGGGCAGGGTTGCGTCTGGCGCCGTTACCCAGTTCGCGCCTGGCGGCGGGCTACGAGGCCATGCGGTCGGCTTGCCAGCGTTTCGCGGCCAAGCACGGCTCCGCGCCGAAGATCTACCTGGCGTGCATCGGGCCGCTGGCCAAGCACAAGCCCAGGGCAGACTTTACCACCGCCTTTTTTGCAGCCGGCGGGTTTTCCATCCATCAGGCGGACGGTGTCTCTGAGGCGGCGGTCGCAGCTCGGCAGGCCCATGAAAGTGGCGCGCCGATGGTCGTGATCTGCGGCACCGACGAGGCTTACGTCGATTTCGTTCCGGCCTGCTGCCAAGCTCTACGCGGTCTCGGGTCAACGGCCAAGATCATCCTGGCGGGTAATCCTGGGGAGCACGAGGCGGCGTATCGGGCGGCGGGATTGGATGACGCGATCTCCATCAAGAGCGACCATTACGCGACCAATCTCCGATTTTTGAAGGGGCTCGGGGTGCTTTAGGTGAGCACCACGCCTGGTCGGTGAACTCCGCGCCCGGTGAAACCCTGCTCTTGCCACCATCGATCGACCGATAGACCCTGAACCGGTGAAAAGCACTTCCGACTCTCTTCCGTTGATCGCCCGTCTGCATGGGCCGGACCGCCCTGGCCTGGTCGCGGCGGCGGCATCCTGGATTGCCGAGCGGGGCGGCAACATCGAGCACGCTGACCAGCACCGTGATGGGGCAGCGGGCACTTTTTTTCAGCGGTTGGTCTGGACGGTGGCGGCGGGGAGCGACCTGGCGGTCGAGGCGACCGACTTTGCGGGTTTTGCACGACTGAGCATGGGGATGGCGGTCGAGGTGGCCCCGCAGTCGTCCCGGCCCAAGGTGGTGATTTTGGCGTCCCACACGGCCCATTGCGTGCATGAGTTGTGCCTCCGGTTTTCCTCCGGTGAGCTGCCTGGGTCGTTGTGCGCGATCATCAGCAACCACCGCACCCTGGAGCCGGTGGCTCACCGCTACGGGATCAACTTCCACTGGATCCCGCTAGCGCCCGGCGCGGGCCCGGAGGCCAAGTCGGCGGCTGAGGGGGCCCAGCTCGCCCTCCTGGCAGATTATGGCGCGGAGCTCGTGGTGATGGCCCGTTACATGCAGGTGCTCAGCGGGCGATTTCTGGAAAAGGTCGGCTGCCCGGTCATCAACATCCACCACAGCTTTCTGCCGGCTTTTACCGGTGCGCGACCGTATCACCAGGCTTTCGAACGCGGGGTGAAGCTGATCGGCGCGACGGCCCACTACGCGACGGTGGACCTCGATGAAGGTCCCATTATCTGCCAGGACGTGGCCCCGATCAGCCACCGTCACCAACCGGCTGACCTGATCCAGCGCGGCCAGGATCTGGAGCGTCTGGTGCTCTCGCGGGCCGTCCGTTGGCACCTGGAGCAGCGGATTCTGCGCTACGGCAATAAAACGGTGATTTTTGACTGAACCTCCCCTTTTTCCACGACAGGAAGGCCGTTTCTACACAATTTTATGCCCGCTTCGAGAAGGCGGATTCCTCCAGCCCGATCGCCTTTCAACTTAACTTTTTCCTAAGTCAACGCCATGCACCAACCCGATTTTACGACGTTACCTTTTCAGCGCCCGCAGCCGACCGTGACCCGCGAGGCTTGGGCCACCCAAGTGCAGGCGGAAACGGGGCGCAGTGTGGCCGACTGGGTGGTGGCGACGATGGAGCAGATTCCGCTGAGCCCGTTGTATGATGCGGGCAGCTACGCGGGGCTAGAGCACCTCGACTTTACGGCGGGGATCGCGCCGAACCTCCGCGGCCCTTACGCGACGATGTATTCGATGCGGCCGTGGACGGTGCGCCAATACGCAGGCTTTTCGACCGCAGAGGAGTCCAACGCGTTTTACAGGAAGAATATCGCGGCGGGCCAGCAGGGGCTCTCGGTGGCTTTCGACCTGGCGACCCACCGCGGCTACGATAGCGACCACCCGCGGGTGGTGGGCGACGTCGGCAAGGCGGGGGTGGCGATCGACTCGATCCGCGACATGCAGGTGCTTTTCGATAAGATCGACCTGAGCAAGGTGTCGGTCTCCATGACGATGAACGGGGCCGTAATTCCGGTGCTGGCCTTCTACATTCTGGCTGGTCTGGAGCAGGGCTGCCGACTCGATCAGCTCTCTGGGACGATCCAGAACGACATCCTGAAGGAGTTCATGGTGCGTAACACCTACATCTACCCGCCGGCCCCTTCGATGCGGATTATCGGCGACATTTTCGCCTACACGTCGCGGAACATGCCGAAGTTCAACAGCATCTCGATTTCGGGCTACCACATGCAGGAGGCTGGGGCGACCGCCGACCTGGAAATCGGCTACACCCTGGCCGACGGTCTGGAATACCTCCGGACGGGAATTGCGGCGGGGCTGGATATCGACGCTTTCGCGCCGCGGCTGTCGTTTTTCTGGGCCATCGGGAAAAACTACTTCATGGAGGTGGCCAAGATGCGGGCGGCACGGTTGCTGTGGGCCAAGATCGTCAAGGGTTTTAACCCGAAGAGTGAGAAGTCGCTGGCCCTGCGGACGCACTCGCAGACCTCCGGTTGGAGCCTCACGGCACAGGATCCTTTTAACAACGTGGTGAGGACGACGATCGAGGCTTTTGCGGCGGCCTGCGGCCACACCCAGAGCCTGCACACCAACGCGCTGGATGAGGCCATTGCGTTGCCCACGGAGTTTTCGGCGCGGATCGCCCGGAACACCCAGCTCTTTATCCAGGAGGAGACGGGGATGACGCGGTTGATCGACCCTTGGGGCGGCAGCTACTACGTCGAGGCGTTGACGGACGAGCTGATGCGGCGAGCCTGGGGCCACATCGAGGAGTGCGAGGCCCTGGGCGGGATGACCAAGGCGATCGAGGAAGGGATCCCGAAGTTGCGGATCGAGGACGCGGCCGCCCGCCGGCAGGCCCGTATCGACAGCGGCAAGGAGACTATCGTGGGGCTGAATAAATACCGGCTGGAGCAGGAGGATCCGCTGGACATTCTGGATATCGATAATTCGGCGGTGCGGGAGAGCCAGATCCGCCAGCTTGAGAAGCTGCGGGCGGAGCGCGACAGCGGTGAAGTTCGGCGGCGGCTGGAGTCCATCAGCGAGGCGGCGGCTGGGGGCACTGGAAACCTTCTGGAATTGGCGGTGGAGGCTGCCAAGGCGCGGGCGACGTTGGGAGAGATTTCCGACGCGCTGGAGAAGGTTTACGGGCGTTATACGGCGCAGATTCGCTCGATCAGCGGCGTTTATGCGCGAGAATTTGGCCACCACCCCACCATGGATAAAGTCGCAGCGTTGGTTGAGGAGTTTGAGCAGCGGGAGGGCCGCCGTCCGCGGATCATGATTGCGAAAATGGGACAGGATGGCCACGACCGCGGGGCCAAGGTGGTCGCAACGGGCTTTGCGGATCTCGGTTTTGACGTGGACATCGGGCCGCTCTTTCAGACGCCGGAAGAGACGGCGAGGCAGGCCACGGAAAATGACTGCCACGTGGTGGCGATGTCGAGTCTGGCAGCGGGCCATAAAACGCTGCTCCCGGCTCTGGTGGCGGAGTTGAAGGCCCTAGGGCGGGAGGACATCATGGTGGTCTGCGGCGGGGTGATCCCGGCCCAGGATTACGACTTTCTGTATCAACAGGGCGCTTCGGCGATTTTTGGGCCGGGGACGGTGGTTCCGGAGAGTGCCCAGAAGGTGCTGGAGCTGTTGTTGGAGGCCGTCTGACGCGGTGATGGGCTGGCAGGGCGGGCAGACGGGGCGGATTTTCGGTGGCCAAGGGGCTTGAGTTTAGGGTCTTTTGGCAGGCTGTTGGGTGGTTTTCAGGGTTGTCGTCTTGAGTTTCCGCCGACTATGCTCTGCATTATGGAATCCCGCTCCCGTTTTTTTTCGTGCTCGGTGCCGAGCTTTCCCCGCCCTTGGGGCGTCTCGCTCCGCTGTGGAGGGTTGTCGATCCTGCTGGCCTTGGTCGTCTTCGTGAGTGGAGCAAAATTGTCGGCGCAGGCCGGGGTTCCTTTGGATGGGGCCACCGCGACGCCGGAAGGTGAAGCGGCGGGCCCGCTGGCGGGCACGGTGACCGTCAGCAAGGTCGATTTTCAGCGTCGGGTGGGCAGTTATGAGTGGAATGCGATGACGATCGAGCTGACAGCCGATACGGAGCGACGGGCGACGACCTGGCTGAACAACATCAAGGTGGAGGTCATTCTCGGTTTTAAGGTGGCAGATCGGCCCACGCCGTTGGTGCTTCGCGCGGAGGCGGAGTTGGTGGCCTTGGAGCGCCGCTCGCGGAAGACGGTGGTTTTTTTGATCCCGAGAGAGGTCGTGGAGCAGTTTCAGCTCGCGCAGGTGCCGGATTTTTGGGCGATCGATCTGTCGGTGCAGGGGCAGGCTCTTCCCCATGCCCCGCGGGATAATCGCCGAAGCGCTTCGGTGGAGACTCCGGCGTTTCTGGATGGCTTCCGCGAAGCGGCTGGAGCGCAGCAGGCGGCGAACCTGGGAATGCTGGTGCCGATTTACTTGTCGCCTTACTCTGAGGAGGAGTTTGGCCGTCAGCCGCCGGCTTACTTGCGGCGGGATGCGAAGTAAAATTGTGAGGCTCCTGGCGGGAGTCGGTGGGCGTCGTTGGTGGATGAAGCCGCCGCCGGGTGCCGTCGGCGGGGCAAGCCCGCCTTTTTCTGGCAGAGCGGGTCGGTTGAACCGATTTTTTCCCCAGGGTAACGGCGTGAGGTCGGGGTTGTTTTGTGATACCTCCTTTCAACGGGGAAACCCTAGAGCATCAAGATCGGTGCCTAGTGACCCCAGTATTGTCGTAATGAAGTTATGAGTTCCCCGATGCGACTGATCTTTAACTGCGCTTCCAGCCATGTTTCGGCGTCGGTGGTCAGTGTGGCGAGTTCGACGATCAAGCTCGAGGCTTATGCGGTGGAGCCGTTGCTGTATGATGCCTCGGCGGAGGAGCAGTGGTTGCCGTCGGTAGGGGCGGCGGTGCGGCGTCTGGTGGGGAAGTCGGCGTTTAAGGGACGCCCGGCGTCAGTGATTTTGCCGGGGTCGCAGCTCTTGACGAAGACATTGAAGGTGCCTCACGTCGAGGCTGCTCGGCAGGCCCAGGTGATCGCTTTTGAGGCGGCCAGTAACATCCCTTACCCGTTGTCGGATGTTTCCTGGGGTTACCAGGTGGTGCATGATGATGGCGTCGAGGTAGAGGTGTTGCTGATTTTCGCTTTGCGGAAGCTGGTGGACGCGGTGTGCAAGACTTTTGGCCAGGCGGGGGTGGCGGTGATGCACGTGCAGGCGGGTTCGCTGATGGATCTGGGTGCTTTGCGCCGGGAGTCAGGCGGGGTGCTGGGCAACTGCTTATTGCTGAACATCGGGGCGCGTTCGACCAACTTGGTCTTTACGAGTGAGTCCACCTACCTCCTTCGCTGCATCAATTCGGGTGGGCATAGCCTGACCCAGAGCATTGCGGACAGCCTCGGGCGTCCTCCAGCGGAGGCCGAGGCCCTCAAGGAGGCTTTCCAGGGTTCCGAGGTCGATTCTGAGGACGCGGCGACGCAGACTATCCTGCAGAACAATGTAGATAGTTTCCTGCGGCGGTTGAATCGCGATGTGAAGCAGTCGCTGGTCAACTTCCGGCGGCAGGCGGAGGCTTCGGCCCCTGAAAGGATTCTGATCTGCGGTCGGGGGTCGCTGTTGCCGGGTCTCAAGGCGAGCCTGGAGGAGGCCCACCGGCTGCCGGTGTCGGTTTTCGATCCGCTGGACGGGATTCCGTTGGGCAACCAGGTGGACCATGGTGCCCTGGAGATGTATCGGTTGGCGTCGGTGGAGTTGCTGGGTGAGGCGGCGCAGTTGCTGGATCATCGGGCCCCGTCGGTAAACCTGTTACCGGTGGAGGTGAAGGAGCGGTTCGCTTTTGCGAAACAGAAGCCCTTTTACGCGGTGGCGGCGGCGATCCTGGCCTTGGCACCGGTGCCGTTATGGTTGCGCTTCCAAGAGATGACGGCAGCGGTGGCGGGGGCCGAGCGGCAGGTCGCGGCGATGGAGATGCCCCTGCGGGAGATTCACGGGGAGTTGATCGAGTTGTCGGCCCAGGCCGAGGTGGTGCGGGAGAAGACCCAGCGGCTGGAGCGGCTGGTCAATACGCGCTCGAACTGGATCGGTTTTCTGTCGCAGTTGCAGTCGTCGCTGCAGGAAACCTCCCATGTCTGGCTGGATAGCTTGAGCTGGGAGGGTAACACGGCGGAGCGCCTGAAGGTGCGCGGGCGGATTTTGATTTTTGACTGGAACCCGGATCGCCCGTCGGAGGGGTTTCGGAATGCCGAGGCGCGCTTTCGGCGGTTAAAGGAGAGCTTTGCGCGGTCGCCGTTCGTCAGCCGGGTCGATGATAATGATCGGATTGATACCAGCGTGGAGCGGATTTTGGGTTTTGAGAGCACGCTTTTGATCAATCCTGAGACGCCGCTGTAGGGGTTTTCCGTAGAGCCGTCGCCACTGAGTTTCCTTTTCTGTTCCGATCAACTTTTTTAACCCCTCTGAGGGAGGGGCAAGGTATGAACTTTAAGCAACATCCCCTTTTTCTTTCGGTGCTGCTGGTGAGTGCGCTGGTGTTGGCCGGTGGTGCTTTCCTGGCCTATCAAGCCCATCAGGGCCTGGAGGCCGCCCGGAAGAAGCTGCGCGCGACGGAAAACCGCGTGGCCAGTGCCCGGAGCTTGTCGCCGGCCCCTACGCCGGAGAGTGTAGCCTTGGCGGAAGCCAACTTGGCGGAGTTGCTGGCGACGCTGGAGCGTCAGATTGCGATGGCGAGCGGCTCACTGGAGGATATCCGGCAGGTGGTGCCGGAGAGTCCGAATCAGATGTATTTTGATCTTGAGGGTTTTGCGGCGGAGTTGCGGCTGGCGGCCGCCTCGGTGCGTCCGTTGTTTGGCGAGGGTGATCCGGCGGCGCGGATGGCTGTGCCGGCCAACTTTGGGGAATACGCTTTTGGGTTTAGTCGGTTTTTGACGGGCGTGGGTGGCGGCAATCCGCCGCCGCGGGAGTTGATTCCGGTGGTGCATCGGCAGAAGGAGATCGTCAATTTCTTGGTTTTGCGGCTTTTCGAGGCGCGTCCGTTGGCTTTTCTGGGGGTGAAGGTGGAGTCGGCGGAGTCGGTTTTGGCTCGCCGGTCGGCCCAGCCGCAGGCCCCGGCGGTAACCCCTGCGACCCCTGGGGTGGGCGGAGGTCGGCCGGTTGGTAGCCGCGGGGCGGCACCGGTGGCGGCGCGTCCGGATGAGTTTGTGGTTGGCGGTCAGTCGCTGCGGGTTCCGGGGGCGGTGGAGACGCTGGGCTTTTCGATCAGTTTTCGGGGCTACACCCAAAACTTAGCCACCTTTTTGCGAGAGATCGAAGCAGCTCGGTTGCCCTTGGTGGTGCGGAGCGTTTCCGTGGCACCGGTGGTTGAGGAAACGGCTCCGGGACCGGGGGCAACGCGGACGGGACGGGGCGGGACGGACGTTTTTGAGGAGCTTTTCGGAGCGGCTGAGGCACCTGCGGCCTCGGCTGTCTCAGCACCGGTGGGAGCGTCGGCGGAGTCTCCAACGGTGGCGGTAGTTTCGCAGACGGCGGCGGAGTTCACCGTCGTGGTGGAGTTGGTGGAGCTGCTGGTCAAGGCGGATTTGGAGCCGCTGCCGGTGGCGACCAGGTAGCGGGTAGGCTTGCGAGGGGCAGCGGGGACTTTTTCAGGGGCGGCGGAAGCTTGGAATTATGGCATTTCTCGATAAAATTTTACTGGTGGTGGCCTTGGCGGTGACGGGGGTTTCCGTGGCGCTTTTTTGGCCATCGGTGAATCCGCCAGCACCGCCGAGCGTGCGTGCCGGGGGCTTGACTGGCGATGACTATGTCTCTTTGCGCCCTGCGTCGCTGGTGGAATCGTCAGTGGAGTGGCCGGAGCCTACGCCGGCCGTGGCGGGCGACCTGAACTCGGTGTATCAGGTTTTCACGCCGCCGCAGATTTTCTGGGATCGGCAGAAGCGGCAGTTTGCTTTTACCGGGGTGGCACCGCTGCCCGAGGCGGAGCCTTTTGGGTTGGCGTTGCGGGCGATCGAGCAGGAGTTTTACCGGATCCAGTTCCAGGCGGCGATCCGTGCGGAGGACGGGTCGACGTTGTTGCAGTTTTTCTTGGTGGAGCGGAATCTTTCCTTGCAGGGGGCACCGGGGGATAAGTTTCCGGAGCATGGTTTTGAAATCCGCACCTACGAGTTGCGGCTGGTGATTGGTGAGGATGGCACAGCCCGACGGGTGCCGACGGCCGAGGTTTATGATGAGCGGATTGACCGCGTGGTGGAGCTGAATACGGCCAGCCGCCTGGTGCTGGAGGGAGAGTTTCGGGTGGTGCTGGAGACCATGCCGCCCAACCAGACCCAGACCGTGGTGTGGGATGGGGTCCCCGGCGAATCCGTGACCGATCTGGAGTCCCAGCGACGTTATACCCTGGTCAGCTTTTCGCCCACCAGCCGCGAGGTGACGGTGCGGAAGGAGTTTTTGGATGTGGTGGATCGCGAGCCCGAGTTGGTGACGTTACGCCCGGTGGCAGTCTCGCGAGCGGCCCCGGCAGGTGCGCGCGCGGCGGCAGGTGCGGCCTCGGCGGCGGGCCTGCGGCCTGCGGGGGCCGACGGGGTCAATCAGCCCCAGGCGACTCCCGCCCAGCCGAGCAGTGCGGATGAGTTTCTGAACCTGTTGCGCTGACGGTGCCTGGATCGCCTGCCTGGGATGAAAAGTTGTCGTCGATTTGGTGTTTTGTTCGGGAACTTTTCCTGAACAACGATGCTGGCCACCGTGAATCTCGTTGATGTAAAGTTTTAATCTTGATGAGTCTGAAAAATCCCCGACCCTGAACTTTGCGAAATATGAAAAACCCTTTTTATCGACACCTACCTTTTGCGGCGGCGGTTTTGCTGGGCCTAGGGGCTTTGGCGGCACCGTTGTCAGCCCAGACGTCGGCGGAGTCCGAGCGGATCGCCTTGATGACGGCGGCACTGCGAGCTCGGAATGATGGCAACATCACGGAGGCCAAGGCGCTTCTGGAGGACTTGCTGCGGCTTGAGCCGGATAATCAGTCCGTCCAAGCGATGTTGATGTCGGTGAATCAAGACATTGAGCGGCGGATGGCCAACCAGACGCCGGTCTTTGGTCGGGCGCCGGCCAGCACCTTACCGGCGCGCCCGGGTTCGGTTCCGGCGGGTGCGGACTTGGACGCGATCATGGCGGAGGCTTCTGGTCAGGTGCAGGAGGGGCTAGAAATCGCCCGGACGGCTTTGCGGGATGCCCGGTTGTTGATGGGGGCGGGTCGCTTGACCGAGGCCGACGCACGGTTGGCCCAGGCGCAGGAAGCGGTGCCGGTCAACGCGACCACCGCCACCACGATGAATGAGATCCGCGACCTGCGGGGCGAGATTTTCTTGATGAGCGGCTACCAATCCCTGAATCGGGGTGACTTTAACGGTGCGAAGGCCCGCCTGGATGCTTATGTGGAGCGTTTTGGGGAGACCGCGCAGGGTGCTGCTTTTGCGGCGGAGCTGGCGGACGCCAATCGCGATCCGCGGCGGCAAGACCCGGCAGTGCTGAGCCCAGATTTTGCGGCGCGGGCGGCGGTGATTGATCGGATGTTGGTGCAGGCCCGCTCGCGGATGCTTTTTGGAGATTATCAAGGGGCACTGGACACGCTGCGGCAAGTGGAGGCTCGCGACGCAGAGAATGCCGAGGCCAAGGCCTTGCAGTTGCAGGTGCTGGAGCTGCTCGACCGGACAGCTTATCTGGATCATAAGAAAACACGGGAGGGCCTTTTGCGCGAAGTGTCTCGTCAATGGCAGCTTCCTCAGGTTTTTGACCGGGATTCGGCCACGGGGCCAGTGGTGCAGGGAACGGAAATCAGGGAGCGGCTGCGGCA
>DAIQNO010000026.1:0-15456 GCA_036788355.1 Opitutales bacterium
CGTCCCCCGAGACCTCAACCCACCAGGGCCTTTGCAGGTGCAACTGACGGCGGCCTCCCATCGCCATCTGCCGAGCAGCCCGGAGCGGGCCGTGTCAACCCCTAGCGACGCGGGGCCGGGTGCCTTGGGAAGCGGCCTGAAACCCGCCACGGAGGATCTCCTCTGGGCCTCGGAACCCTACGCTGACCAGCTCAGCCTGACCACGGCAACGGCCCTCGCCCACTTTTCCGGCGGCCCTTGGTCGGGCCTCCCGGCAGCGACCGTCCATGCCCACGGACGCGGACACGCCTATCACGCTGGCGCCCTCTGTCTCGACCTGATCCGCTACCTCACCGAGGAGGCCGCCCAGAGCGCAGGACTGACCATGCTGCAAAGTCCCGATGAGGATCTCGTGTTGCTTCCGGCGCTGGAGGCGGCTTGGCCGACACCGCCTCCCAGCGGCCCCAGGTTGGCGGAGGTTGAAACCGGTGACCTCCCGCCGCCAGCGGCGATCTGGGCGTTTAACTACGGAAGCCGCCCGCTCACGTATCACGGGGTCACGATCCCTCCAGGCGACTTCAGGTGCCTGACCGCACCCTGAGGTCAGAGCCCGCCGCGACCTCACTGAGAGACCTTTCAAAGCGCAGGGCACCAGCCGCGTAAGTGAAACCGACAACCAGGTCACCCTCCCTGCCACTACCAGACGCGGCGATCCATCGGGAGGCGCCGCAGCACGAAAAACCAGAACGCAAAGCCCGCCACCGAAACTAAAGTGTGGATTGGGTAGTAGCCGACGACGAAAGGCACGATCAAGGCCAGCCGCAACACCTCCTCCAGCTTGGTCACCAGCGGCAACACGTAGAGCAACGACAACAGGCAAAAGGCGAATGTGCTGGCAATTTTAGCCAGCAAAACGTGCCCATAAGAGAGATCGATCAACCTCCAGATGGTGGCGGCAGAAAGGTCATCCTCCCAAAGCTCATAGGCGTGCTCGGCGATATCGAACCACGACGTGTCGGAGGCCACCCCCACCATCCCCGAGATCACCATCAGCAAGTAAGACAGGCTAAAGAGCGGCTGTAGCGGCTGCCGGGCCCAGACTTTAGGGTAGCGAAACGCGCATTGAAAGCCCCCCGCCGTCCAGCGGAGCTTCTGCTTAAACCATGCCCGGAATCCGCTTGGGACGTGGCTGCGGACCCGCGTAAAGCTCTGCTCGACGCGCCAGCCCTGCTGATTCAGCCGAAACGCCAAGTCCACGTCTTCGGTGATCGCCCCCTCCTGAAAACCGCCCAACTGCAAGAAAACCTCCCGACGCACCGCCAGGCAACCTCCCCACAGCACGAGACTGGAAAAAATATTCCCTGCCCCCTGCACAATCCGGAGCAGATTATACTCGATGGCCTGCATCGACGCCAAAAAGCCCCAGTTCGCAGGCTGGTAGGGGCAGCTCACCGCGGCCACCCGATCCTGGTGATGCAGCCGCCGCAAAACATCCCAAAGCGCCTCGACGTTTAGCTCCGTATCGGCATCCAGACAGAGAAGGATCGGCTGCTGGCAGCTCCCGGCAGCCAGATTCAGGCAGGCAGACTTTCCACGATTCTCCCGATGATGGATCACCCTTAAAGGAAACACTTCTTTCAGGCGATCCAAGACCGCCTCAGAATCATCCCGGCTGGCATCATTGATGGCCAACACTTCTAAATCCACCCGGACCACCCCATCTCGCTGAGCCAAAATCCGAAACGTCTCGAAAACACTCCGCACCGTCGCCTCCACCGTCGCCCCATCGTTGTAACACGGAATGAGCACCGACACCCCCACGCTGGCTGGGGCGCGACGTCGTCGAAGACGATCCACCAGCACCGCCAAAAGCACCAGCGCCATCAATAGAAGGTGAAAGCTCGTCGCCAACGTGTTCATCAAAACACCTTTGCGTCTAACCAACTGGCCAAAAGGTCAACCACAGACTTTCACCCAACGCTCATTCAACGCCACCCCGATTCACAAAACCCTACCCTTTTCCTTGGAAACCCCAACCCGATCCACTTTCGCACCGTTGACATTTCAGCGTCCGACGGGTAGCATAGCCGCTCATGAGTTCACCTAAAGAAACGCTCCACAAAAATGAGGGCCTCAAGGTCGAGAGCCACTATCTTCGCGGCACCATCGCAGCGGGCCTCGCCGACGCAGTGCGCGGGGACATCAGTGCCGATGACCAGCAACTGACGAAGTTTCACGGCATCTACCAGCAAGACGACCGCGACGTCCGCAACGAGCGCCGCCACCAGAAGCTCGACAAGGCCTACTCCTTCATGGTGCGCGTCCGCGTGCCGGGCGGCATCTGCTCCCCGGAACAATGGCTGAAGATGGATGCCATCGCCGACGAGTTTGGCGGCGGCAAAATCAAGCTGACCACCCGCCAAGCGTTTCAATTTCACGGGATCATCAAGAGTAACCTCAAAACCGCCATCCAGGACATCAACCGCGCCTGCCTGGACACCATTGCGGCCTGCGGCGACGTCAACCGGAACGTGATGTGCAACGTCAACCCCTTCGAGTCGCACATCCACGCCGAAGTTCAAGCCGTCGCCACGGCCATCAGCCACCACCTGACCCCCCAAACCGGGGCCTACCACGAGATTTGGCTGGAGGGCGACAAGGTCGAAACCAGCGAGGCCCTTAAGTCTCCCGTCAGCCCGCTTAACCCAGTCACGGGCACGCCCGAAGAGCCGATCTACGGCCAGACCTACCTGCCGCGCAAGTTCAAGACCGTCATCGCCGTCCCACCACTTAACGACGTGGACATCTTTGCCCACGACCTCGGCTACATCGCCATCGTCGAGGGCGGTCGCTTGGTCGGCTTCAATGTGACGGTGGGGGGCGGCATGGGCATGACCCACGGCAACAAGACGACCTTTCCGCGCACAGCCGACCTCCTGGGCTTCATCCCAGCCGACCAGGCCGTCCGCATCGCCGAAGCCGTGGTGACCACCCAACGCGACCATGGCAACCGCACCAGCCGCGCCAACGCCCGGTTGAAATACACCATCGAGTCGATGGGACTCCCGGCCTTCAAGGCAGCCGTCGAGCAGGCTGCCGGCCTGACTTTTGGCCCGACTCGCCCGTTCAAGTTCACCGGCACCGGAGACCGCTACGGCTGGACGGAGGGCACCGACGGGCGGCACCACTGCAACCTTCTCATCCAGAACGGCGTGGTGCTGAACAACGGCGTCGGCAACCTCAAAGATGGGCTTCGGGAGATTGCGAAGATCCACCACGGTGACTTCCGGCTGACCCCCAACCAGAATCTGCTGATCGGCGGCGTCACGCTCGAAAGTCGCCCGGCCATCGAGGCCCTTCTCACGCAATACGGTCTCGACGGCTGGCAACGGGCCAGCGGACTGCGGCGTAACGCCATGGCCTGCGTCGCTCTGCCCACTTGCGGCCTGGCCCTGGCCGAGAGCCAACGCTACCTCCCCGAGCTCGTCACCAAGATTGACGACCTCCTGGCCGAGCACGGCCTGACTCAGGAAGACATCGTTATCCGGATGACCGGATGCCCCAACGGCTGCGCCCGCCCCTACCTGGCCGAGATCGGCCTGGTCGGAAAGGCCCCTGGGAAATACAACCTCTATCTCGGGGCCGCTTTCGACGGCTCTCGCCTCAACAAGCTCTACCGGGAATCCCTCCGCGAAGCAGAGATTGTCGCCGAACTGCGCGGGATCATCGGGCGCTTCGCCACCGAGCGGCTCCCGGGTGAGCATTTCGGTGACTTCACCGTCCGCGCTGGCATTGTCACCGCGGTCAACCAAGCCGCCTCCGACTGGTGGGCCTAGGCCCTGCCCCTATCTAGCTGCCTCTTGACGCCTAACCACCACTGCCAGACCCCCGACCCGACGGTTTCCACCCCAGCGGCTACCCCGGAGGAGCACTGGATGCAGGAAGCCCTCCGGCTCGCTCGCCAAGGGTGGGGGCAGACCCATCCCAACCCGATGGTCGGGGCGGTAGTCGTCGAGGACGGTCGCATGGTAGCTACTGGCTACCACGCCAAGGCCGGTGCCGCCCACGCGGAGGTAGCGGCGTTGACTTCGCTGGGTCGCCCTCCGAAGGTCGGCGCCACCCTGGTCATCACGCTGGAACCCTGCTCGACCCACGGACGGACGCCGCCTTGCACCGAAGCCATCCTTGCCTCGGGCATCCGGCGGATCGTCGTCGGTGCGGTGGACCCCAACCCGGCCCATGGCGGGCGCGGTCTGGCCCTCCTCCGCGAGGCCGGCTTGACCGTCACCTCCGGCGTCCTAGCAGAGGCGTGCACCGACCTGAACCTGCTCTTTAACCACTGGATCACCACCCAGCGGCCCCTCCTTGCCGCCAAGGTCGCCACTACCCTCGACGCTGCCACCGCCACTCGCCACGGGGAAAGTCGCTGGATCACCGGCGAGGCTGCCCGCGCCGATGTCCATCGCTGGCGGGCCCTCTTTCCGGCCATCGTGGCGGGGTCAACCACCGTCCTGGCCGACAACCCCTCCCTGACTGCCCGCCTGCCCGAAGGCACCACCTGCCCGCGCCGCTTCATCTTCGACCGCCGCCTCCGCCTCGCCGCCAAAGCCGCCCGAGGCCAGCCGCCGGAGGTCTTTCGCGACGCCTACGCCCGCCAGACGACCTTGGTTGTCTGCCAAGAAACCGAGGAGAAAGGTGCCGACAGCCTCGCCAACCTCCGCTCCCGCTTCGGCATCGACACCTGGGTGCTCCCTGGACGCCTCGACGGCAGCCCCGTTGGCTCGCCCGCTTCGCACTCCGCTTCGGCGCCCAACCCGTCCACCGGTGCCTTTTTCGACGCCTTTGCCCAGCGCTGCGCCCGCGAGGGCCTCACCGGGGTTTTCTTCGAATCGGGCGGCAGTCTCCTTCGCGCCCTGCTCCAGGCCCAGGCTCTCGACTACCTTTTCCACTACCGCTCCCCCATCCTGCTGGCCGACGTCGAGGCCCAGCGGGCCTTCTCTGGCCTCGCCACCGCCTCCCTTGATCAAGCGCCCCGCCTGACCGACGTGCAACACGCCACTTTCGGCCCCGATCAACTCCTCCGGGGCTTTCTCCGCTACCCGAAAAACCCCGCCTCGGCGTCCGCCACCTAGTCCTCCAGATTCCCTTTTCCACGGCTGCCCTTCCCGTAACCACCCCACGCCGCCCCGCTGATGGCACCCCTCGTCTCCGTGCTGATTCCCTGTCGCAACGCCGCCCCCTGGGTCGCGGCCGCAGTGGAGAGCGCACTCGCGCAGACTTGGCCGAACATCGAAGTCATCGTCGCGGATGATGGTTCCACCGATGGCAGTCGCGACCTCCTCCGGCGCTTTGGCGACCGCGTCGCCGTCATCGAGGGGCCTCAACGCGGCGGCAACGCGGCCCGCAACGCCCTTCTGAGGGCTGCGAAAGGCGACTGGCTGCAATACCTCGACGCTGACGACGCCCTTTACCCCGATAAAATCAGCCAGCAGCTCGCCACTGCCCGCCAGCACCCCCGAGCCGACCTCGTCCACGGCCCTGTCCAAGTCCACCTCTGCACAGACGCTCCCGCCACCTCAGAAGCGCCCACCGGCCCCCAGGAAACCCTCGGGCCGGTCGTCGGAGGCGGCCCGACCCACTGGGACGCCTGGGAACGCTGGGGCCGCTGGGAACTCGCCCAGACCGGCGGAATGCTCCTCCGAAAAACGGCCCTGGAGCGGGTTGGCGGCTGGGACGAGACCCGCGCTTCCTGCCAAGACAACGCCCTCCAGCTAGCCCTCCTCCAAGCTGGCGCGGCGACGGCCTACTGCCCCGATCTCGGCGCCCTCTACCGCCGCTTTGACCGCAATACCGTAAGCACGCGCGACCCTGACCTCAATAAGCGCGAAATCCTCTCTCTCCTCGACCAAGCCGAGACCTGGCTGACCGCGCAGCGGCTTCTCACTCCGAGGCGACTGGATGCCTTCAACCAGCACCGGTTTACCCTAACCCGGCAACTCTGGGCCACCCAGCGGCCCTGGGCTCGCGAAATCCACCATCAGATCCAGCGCTCCCAACCGGATTTCCAACCTGAACCCTCCCGCCACGCCCCCCGTTTCTACCGCCTAGCTTACCGACTCCTCGGCTGGAACGCCGCGGAACTCCTCGCCAACCTCAAGCGCCGGCTCAGCGGTGTCGATCAAAACCCAGCCGGCTCCTAACCCCTCCTGCTCCTTTACCGACCCTCCCGTTCCAGAGCGGCCATCGGATCCATCGGCACCCCTGGGAGCAGCGGCCCGGGAACTGCCGCCAGGAATCGAGCCACCCGACCTGCCAGAAAGTCTAGGCAGGCTTCAGAGTCGTTGAGGCAGGGAATCTGGCGCAAGGTCTCTCCGCCCGCCTCGTGGAACAACTCCTCCCCACCCTGCTGAATCTCCTCCAGCGTCTCCAGGCAATCCGTCACAAAGGCCGGGCAAATTACGAGCAGACGCTTCACGCCGCGCCCCGGCAACTCCGTCAGAGTGCGATCCGTGTAGGGCTCCAGCCAAGGATCACGGCCCAGCCGAGACTGAAAGGACACCCCGAACTTTTCTGGCGGCAGCCCTGCCCGCGCCGCAAAAGCCCTCACGGTGCTCAGGCACTGGTGGCGGTAGCAGGTCGCGTGGGCCGGGTGCTCCCGTGAACAGCAACCCGGAGTGCCACAATGCGCGCCGGACGGGTCTGACTTCCGCAGGTGGCGAACGGGAATCCCGTGGAAGGAGAACTGGAGCAGGTCCCAGTCCTCACCCTGCAAAAATGGCTCCGCCAACCGAAATAACGCCTCGATGTAGTCCGCATCCTCGTAATACGGCTGAACCAGCTCCACCGCCATTTCCGGTGCCAGCCTCCCTAAGCCCTCCATCGCCGCAACGACCGCCGTTTCATAACTGCTCATCGCGTAGTGCGGATAAAGTGGCACCACCAGCACCCGATCGACCCCGGCGCCCCGCAGTTCCTGCACCGCCGTCTCGATCGTCGGCAGCCGATACCGCATCGCCAGGGCCACCGGCAGGCCAGTCCGCTCGGCCAACAGCCGCCGCTGGCGCTCACTCACCACTACCAACGGAGACCCCTCGGGCGTCCACACTTTCTGGTAATTGGCCGCCGACTGCTTGGGCCGAAACGGCAAAATAAAGCCCCGGACGATCAGGTGACGGATCGGCATCGGCGCGTCGATCACCCGCTCATCCAATAAAAACTCCTTCAGGTAGGCACGGACGTCCGCGACCTCGGGAGTATCCGGCGAGCCCAGATTCAGCAGTAAAACTCCGGCTTGTCCCATCCCCGAAGTGTCACTGTGAACGCGTAGCGAGGCAAGCCCGCAGCACCGCTTTTCCGCCCCACTGAAAACTCAGCGACGCCCCCGCACCTGGCAGCCATGGATGGGGTGGAACCGCCTCCAACGCCACCACGGCGCAACTAAAACGTTCCCTCAGTCGCTCCATAGACCGCTCCGCCAAGTTCCATCTTTACCCATCGGTGCCAACGGTGGCACGCTCCCCAGATGACCAAGCCGAGCGCCAAGATCTCGATCACCACCGCATGCACGCCCTGGCTGTCTCTGGATGCCCTGATCCCCCTGCTGGCTCAGGTGGGCTTTGGGGGCGTCGAAATCGGCCTGACGCGCCGCTCGCTGGACTCCACCAGCCCCGTCAGTTTCTGGGGCAACAACCGCGCCATGCTCGATTGGGCCACCGCGAGGGAAGAAGCGTCAGCCTTGCGGCTTCTCTGCGACGCTCACCGCCTCCCGTGCTGCGGCATCGCCGCCTACGTCGAGGCCGGAAACCGCGAACTGGCCAGCCTCGCGATCGACGTTGGCAGCATCCTGGGAGCGTCTTTCGTGCGCGTCCGGGCTCCCTGGTATCAACCCGGCGACGACTACCGCGCCCTGCTGACCGAGGCCCGGCAACACTTCCGCGAACTGGCTGCCCAAGCCGCCGACGCCGAGCTGTCGGTCGTGGTCGAAATCCACGACCGCTCGATCTGCCCGACGGCCTCCGCCGCGATGCGCCTCCTCGAAGACCTCGATCCGCGCCACGCCGGGGCCATCTTCGACCCCGGCAACTACCTCACTGAGGGCCTGGAGGCGATTCCGATGGCTATCGACCTACTCGGCCCCTACCTCCACCACGTCCATGTCAAGGACCGCAAAGTCACCCGCACCGCCCAGCCCAACCAACGCGCCACCTTTATCGACGGTGAAAACGCGCCCCTTGGCACCGGCGATCTTCACTGGCCAGGAATCGCTGCCGCTCTCCACGCCCACGGCTACCACGGCTGGTGGTCGTCAGAAAACTTCACCGGCCTCGACCAAGCCCCGACCGACCGTCTCCAGGGGGATCTCGCCTTTCTGCAGAAGTTGTTGACCATTCCGCTCAACGGCGCTCCAGCGGCGGGCTGAGGGAGTTGAGGAAGTTTTCCAACCGCAGTCGCCCCAGGGCTTCATCGGTCGCCTGCGCCCGGTAGGAAATCTCCAGGACATGGGGCTCGATCAGCACCCGATAATACCACGTCACTTCGCCGTCGCGCAGTGCTTCAAAGCCGCCCGCGACACCCTGAGCGACATCGATCAGCCCGCTGGTCAAAAGGGTGGCCCCCGTAGTCACCTCGGGCACCGTCGCGAGGTATTCCCGCAGGTATTGCACCCGCCCCCGCCGGTAGTAGTCCAGCGGGCGCTGGCCCCCGGTCAGGCTGACCCGACCAAGATAGGCCACCGTCAAGACGGCACCGTCCTCACTACGAGCCACCACTTCGGGCAGGGTTTCCAGATAACGGTGGGCCCCCGGCACCGGCGGCCCAAAGTCCAGCACCATCCCCGCCGGATACAACGGCGCAAAATCCGCCACCCGCCACTCTGGCCCCCGGCCGTCATCGCTCACCTGTCCCGACAGACCCCCCGCTAGGGCGATCACGGCGCAAGCTGAGGCCAGCACCCGGCGCAAAAAGCCGAACCGAAGCCAAAAACAACGTCGTCTTGGGCCAAGCATCGCGGTTTTCGCAGCGGACGGAAACGGGGAGACTAGCGCATCCCGGTCGCCCCTGAAGCCTTGGGCAGGCCGGCCTCGATCAAGTCGCGCAAGATGCCAAGTTCGGTCAACCGAGCTTGGTTCTCACGCAATTCAGCCACCAGACCGTCAACCGACCCACTTTCCAGCTCGGGCACTTCCTTATCCAAGGCAAAGAGAAACGCCGCGCGTTCATCGTTGGTAAAAGGCCCGGACACTTCGCCCAGTTTCAGACCATTTAGGGCATCCAACATAAAAGAATCGATGCCCGTCGGAAAAGTCCGCAGCTCGCTGAAGCGAAATGGCTCTGGCCGCACCACGGAAAGCCCCCGCGCTTCCGCAGCTTCCGTAAAGGGCTCACCCGCAGCCACCGCAGCCCTCAACTCTGTCGCCAACGCGGCACCGCGCGCCGAAAAGAGGCGGTCTCGCTCCGCATCGCGGTAGTCCGCCAGCACCCGCTCCCGGACTTCTTCCAACGGCGGCGTCACCGCTGGAATCTCTCCCTGATAGACGAAAATCACTGGGCCCTCGATCGTCGTGACGAGGTCAGTGTAGGGACGCTCTGGGGTGAGCAACCCCGCGTTGCCCATCTCCCGGACCGAGAAACGCCCCTGCCCCCGACGCTCTAGCGGGTTGAACGGAGCCAGCGGCTGCAACGTCAGGCCCTTCGACTCAGCCACCTCGCGAACCTGCTCGGGGGTGGGAACAACACCGGCCGCGCGGAAAGTCTCATACAGCAGGTTGGAAAACTCGCTGGCACGCCGTAACGCCACGGTTTTGGCCTGTTCCAGCTTCCAGTCCCGCAAAACCTGGGCTCGCACCGCTGCGAAGTGTGCCGACTCGTCCTTTTCACCGTCCGCCTCAGCAATAACGCCTTCGGCTGCTTCAACAGAATCCGCTTCGGTAGGGTCCCCACTGTCCTCCTCGGGCGACTCCAGTTCTGCTGCGGCGGAGGCTTCCTCTGTCACGATGGGCTCCTCCGCTGCCGTCTCGGTCGGCTCGGGCATCGGGTAGCTATCCCGGTTTTCCAAAAATCGGGCCAGCAACACCGTATCAGCCGGGTCGGGCACCTCCTGGACGAAGTTCGCCGCAGGAAAACTCACCGCCGCCGCCCTCAACAACCGTGGCGTCTGGTATCGAACCGCGTTCCGACCAAAATAAACCTCCAACGCCAACTCATCGGGGGCAATCTCGGGGGAGAAACCGGCCCGAGGGAAGGACGCAACCGCCAACGTCCACCGGGTATCTTGCTGCTGTTGCTGCACCTGCGCGAGAAAGGGCAACGCGAAACCCGGCCCACCAAGAGCTTGGCGCACCTGCTCGATGCGCCACTGTTCCTCCATCGTGCGCCGCAACAACCCCGTCTCACCCGATTGCAGGTCGAGATCGTCCTGCAGCCGCTGCACCCGCACCGCGTCGAATCTCCCGGTCTGCGGGTCTAAAAACCCGGCCTGCTGACGGATCATCGGTGCCAGTTGCGCGTCTTCGGGCTGCGGCACCCCCAGTCGATCCGCAAGATAAAGCAAGACCGCCCGGGTAAACAGCTCCTGCTGCACCTCGGCATTTTGGCGGGGCCGAGTGTCCCCGGATACCTGAAAACTCACCAGCGTCCCCAGCTCCGCCGCCCGCACCGCACGGGGGTTCCGCAGTTGCAACCCGTAAAACTCTGAGGCCGCCATCTCCCGCGGGCTCAACCCCGCCGTGGAAAAGTTGGTGAAACCAAAAATAAACACGAAGGCCAAAAATGCCGCCAGAACCGTCATCAAAATGCGGTTATGCTTCGAGAGTGCGTTTTGCAGAGCAGAAATCATGGTCCGATGGAAGATTACTGGGCCGCCATGAGGCTACCCTAAACTGCCGAGAACAACCGTCCACGCTCCCTAAGTCAAGACCGCATCCGCCCAGAACTGACGGTCATTCCGCAGCGCCTCACGAGCGGAGCACTTTAGGCGCCGTGCCCCTCCCTTCAACGACGGAGCATCAGCGACAACGTCCAGCCCCTCGGATCAGCACCCCTACTTCGCCGACATCGCCTCTGCCCGCCGGCGTGATTCCAGAAACTCTAGAGCCGCCAGGTAGCCCTGAAAGTGCAGTCCCGAAACGACCGCCAGACAGACCTCCGCAGTGTAGCTGTGCCGTCGGAAGGCCTCGCGGCGATGCACATTACTCAGGTGAACCTCCACCGCTGGCAACCCCGTGCCCGCCACCGCATCCCGGAGGGCGACCGAAGTGTGGGTGTAGGCCCCAGGGTTAAGGATTAGCCCCGCGAAACCCGCATCCAACCACGCCCAAACCTGTTCCACCAAAGCCCCCTCGTGGCAACTCTGGAAAAACGATACCCCGACCCCCAACAACGCAGCCTTGGCCGCCACGGCACGCTCCAAATCAGCCAGCGTCGCGCTGCCGTAAACGGTCGGCTCCCGCGTCCCGAGGCGATCAAGATTGGGGCCATTGAGGATGCCGTAGCACAGTTGCATCGTTGACGGTGGTCGAGTCGGGTCGTGGGCTCCGTCGGCTTGGCCCATCAGGCCCGGCGGTTGCTCCAGAAAAACAGATGACCGTTGGTTTCGAGCTGGTGCAGGGCATTGCGATACAGCGGCACGATCAGCGCCGTCACCACCGCCTGGAGATCCTCTCGGCTTTCCCCCTCCACCTCATAAATCTCAATATCCACCTGGGAATTGCAGGGCTTGAAGTTGTCGGCCAGCAGCAACCACTTTCCCTGATACTCATCCGGCTCCGAAAGCACGATGTTGACCGGGATGTTGGCCTCGTCAACCTTGCTGATCGGCCATTCCCCGCGGTCGGTCACCTTGGCAAGAATGGCCGCGACCCGAGGATCGCGATGGGGGGCCGAAAGGGTCACTTCCTCGGACGGCCCAGTAGTTACGGACATAATCATGGCAAAATCGGGGTGCTGCGACCGGCAAAATTCAGCATTTACTCAACTACCCAAGGTTATCTGACAGCAGAATCGTTTTGAGGTTCACTTAAACCAGCCACTATATCTAGTAGATTCAGGACGAAAGACGAGGTCGTCAACTATATTTAGCCCTCAGAATAAAAAAATGGTTCACCGACGGAAAAAAACGAATCACCGAAGCTGCCCAGCCGAGTCTCTCAAGGTGGTATCGCAACCTGACGCACTCAGGCAACTGAAGAACCCCCCTCTGAGAAAATTTACCAAGTTTTCACCCTAGCATCGCCACCTGCAACCTTTACACCGAGGCTTTAATGGGGTATTTTTCCTATAGAAAATTAAAATCGAGCCGATGTTAAGGTTCTTACCCCAACACCCCCCATGAACGCCTCCTTCTTCAAAGTCATCGGCTGCCTGGCGGTGCTCGTTGCCGTGACTTTCGGAATCCTGCGCGAACGCCCGCTGAGTCAACCCAACGGCATCCTCTTCCCCCTCGCCCCGATTCAAGGGCCGGCTGCCGCCGCCTCCGTGCCGTCGCAGATGATTCAAGGCTGGACGATGACTCCGTTGGCCTCCTACAAGGTCGAAGCTCGCGTGCTGGCGGCCAAGCAATACGGCTGGGACAGCCAATCTACCTTGTCTCCCACCGACGTCGTCCTCGGCTGGCAGGAGCTTTCGGACTCCGCCACCCTCCAAGACTTCAAAATTTCACAACGCGATCGGTGGTTCTTCATCGAAACTACGTCGTCCAAAATGAGCATCGACTCGGTGATGACCAAAGTGGCCAACACCCACCTGGTCGCGGGAAGCCCCGAGATTGAGCGGGTCCTGAAAAAACTAAAAACCGGCCACCTCGTGGAAATCAGCGGCTCCCTCATTGAGGCCCAGTCCTCAAAAGGCCAACAGTGGCGCAGCTCCCTCACCAGAAACGATACTGGCAACAACTCTTGCGAGTTGCTCTACGTCGATTCGATCAAAGTTTTCGGGACGCGCACTGCTTCAGGCTCCGCGCCCCTGCTCTTTGCCGCCGATTCTCGCCGTAATGCGCCCGCCACGCCTCCGCCCGCTCCCGGCAGCCCATCCCAACGCGAACCTGCGCTCACCACAACCGCCATGCTCTCCTCCAGCGCAAGCCGGGCCACTGGCGGCGCTTCGATCGATCAACCGGGCTCAGTTCCCTCCGCGACCTCAGCCCGCAGCAGCCTCAGCAACGAAAATCGCCTCGCCGAGCGCCTCGAAGCCCTGACCGTTGCCGTCACCATCGAAGAGTTTCTTGAACAGATCACCATCTCCGGGGTTGGACCCCGCGGTGCCGTCATCAACGGCCAATTCTGCCGCCTCGGCGAGCTCATCGACCCCGTCACCGGGCTCCGCCTCGCCGAAGTCAACACCACCACCGGCCAACTGCGCTTTACCGACGATACCGGCGCCCTCTACACCAAAGTCAGGTGACGGATCTCCGGAGGCCCAGACGAGCCCATCGGGGCAAAATGGCCGCGTTTTTTGGGGGTGACGGGCAACTCTAACGCGGTTCCTCCACGGTGATCGACCACGGCCCCTGGGCACTGACAGCGCGGCCCCCGTCGCGAGGGATCGAAAATCGACACTCCCGAGCGTAAGCGATTACCGAATCGACCAGGGCGGGGTGGCTGCTCGAAAGCACCCGATTAACACGCACTGTCCCGGATTCGGTGATCACCACCTCCAATACCACCACGCCCTCGGAAATACCGCGCCGCACCAGCGCACGCGGAAACTCGTAGGGAGGCTCGTAGAGCAGCGTTGGAGCACTGGCTAAGTCGGCCAGGGAGAGCATCCGCTGAACCTCCTCTGCGGTGTTTTCCAGCGGCCCAACGTCCCCCCAGGTCACGCTCGAAAAATCGGCACTCGGGGCCGTCAGTGCCAAGGTAACGTCAGCCCGCCCCAGCGGAACCGAAAACTCCGCTGTGGCCAGCTTCGGCACCTCCAGGGCCGCAGACTCGGTCAGTCGAGGCTCGACGATCACCTCAACAACGGGCAAGGGTAGGGATGGGCCTAACTAAAAGGTCTGGCTCAACGGCAAAACCTCGCGGCGCGGCTGCCCGAGAATCAGAGAAAGGCTAACCGACAGGAAGAGCAGCAACGTCACCCCGACACCCGATAACCAAGCCAGAGGCGTGTTGCAGAACCGGTTTAACGGCGGAGAGGCTTTATCGCTCATCGGCATCAAACTTGCTAGTTGTGTGCTGGAACGACGCCAACAGCAAAGCCAGCAGCTTCAACCGGTAGCCACCCAAGCGACAAGGGACCACGGGAAAACTGACATCGCAAAATATTTTTGTTCCTGCGACTCAATCGCAGTGTTGAAAATCGGAAAATAGTTGGGCATCCCTATGCTTTCTTGAACAACTCAATCTATTTATTAAGCAATCTGCCATGAGAGTTCCGACCTCTCAAGCGCTCGCGCTGCTCCTGTTGGCTTCCCCAACCCTACCGGGCCAAGCGATCCGCCAGGTGTTCTCCACTGCCGATGCCAACGCATCCCTCGGGGCGGAGGCCTACACCAATCCGTTCCTCGACACGGTAACCACCGACGGCTCGCTGGTTTACGCCCTCCTCCGGCAAGGGAATGCCGACACCGGGGCCGTCGTGGCTTTCGATACGACCACCAACACCTTCTCCACCATCCTCGCCCCCTCGGCCTATGCAGCCGTCACGTCGCAGGCACCGATCGTCATCTACGGTCTGACCCTGACCAACACCGGCACCTCGCTACGTTACCTGAACGCTCTCGACAACTCCGTTTATGACCTCGACCTGCCCAGCGGCAACCTGTCCGTCGCCGGAACCGGGCCAAGTTCCTTTTCCTCGAACGCGGCCTTTCGCAGTGACGGCTCGGGCCTTGCCTACAACCCTTCTGACGACAGCCTCTATGCCATCGGCACGGGTGCAGGTTTCAGTGTTTTGGTCGATGAGCTGACACTGAATCTCGTTTACGGCACGGACATCGTGACGGGTTCACTCGAGGTAGCTGGGGACAGCCTCTTTTTTGGAAGTAACAGCACCGACAATCTCAACCGCCTCAGCTTGTCAGGCGGCCCCTTAAATGCGGCATCGGGAGTGCTGCTTTCCCAAGCGCAAATCGGTGCCGTCACCGGCGGTGCCACCGTGGGTTTTGCGGACATTTTTGCCGCCCCGGACGGGCTGATCTATTTTTACGATACCGTTTCCGACAATATCCTCTCTTTCGATGAGGCGGATCCGGAAGGATCGCTGACTATTGCGCTGTCGGACGTTCAACTAGACGATGGCCCGGGGGATGACACCATTGAGGTTTTGGCCTGGCTTGATGGGAATCTGGCCTGGCTCGACCGGAGCGGTGGGGGGTTCTTCGCCATCCCGGAACCCTCTAGTGCGAGCGCGTGGCTGACCATTTTGGTCGCCGTTGCCCTGCTCCGCCTTCACCGCGCCTAGGTTCACGACGATGCGCTTTCTACGCCCGATCATCCTCAGTCATGCCGCGCTCGGCGCGGCGGGGCTGTTGTGGCCGATCGC
>DAIQNO010000027.1:0-15181 GCA_036788355.1 Opitutales bacterium
CTTGTTCCAGGAACGCTTTTTTTGGGAGTCCGCAACATCGCCCCCAACGAGGCGTTTCAGTCCGTCGCCAACGGTGTTTTCATCGATCGCGCCCCAGGCGGCCTGACGATGTCGCTCAAGGCCGTGACCGGATCGGGGCCGGCGCGGGGGGGCCACTTTGCGATGAACTCCGCAGCGGGTTTCGGCTTCCAGTGGCACTTCGATACCTCGGACGGCATCACCAGTGCCGACCGGGTTGAGCCCTTTCAAGTCGGGGCTCATGCCCACTACAACTGGGCGATGACTCAGCCCGGCACCTACGCGGCCACTTTCGAGTTTCGGGGAAAACTGCGGAATGGCCTGCCCGATGGAGGCACCTTGACGGCGGGGGAGGCTACTTTTCACTTCGTGGTGCCGCTTTCCGGCACGGCGCCCTCCGGCAGCACCATCGTGTTCGGGACGGGCGAGGATGGCCAGCCGGCTACCCTGGGGCTGGTGGCCCCGCCGACCGCGGCGATCGTCAACCGAGCGGAAAAAGCTGCCTACGCTCCTGACCGGGTGGCGCTTTTGGCCGAGCCGGTCGTCCGAAGTGGGTCGCTGGCAGCGGCTGGAAACGCCGTTGGCGCGGGCTACCAGGTTGAGCTTCCGCTGACCATGACTTCCCCAAGCGACGTGCTGGACTGGATCGGACTGCCCGAGGGCGGCTGGCCCTCGCCGGAGCCCGACCCGGCCTGGGCGAGTCCACCGCTCGAAATCCTCCGATCGCTCGGCCCCGGCGACACCGAAGTGACGTTGCAATCCCAGCTCCCGGAGGTGCCCACGCTCTTAATCAGGTTCTCCGAAGCTGGGATTTATCGGCTTCTTTGCCGCCCGCGGTTCACCACCGCCACCGGAACCCGCCTCGGGGCCGTCGTTACGCTGACGATCCTGGCCGGGCTGCCGGTCGATTACGGTTACGATGCCTGGCGGGATAGTTTTGAGCGCACCCACGGACTGCCCGACGGAGCCCTCAGCGACCCGCTGGCCGATTGGGATGGTGACGGGGCTAGCAACGGCCTGGAATACCTGCTCTTTTGGCACGGCATGGACCCCGCCGAGCCCGACGGCCACCGCGTCGTGCGATGGGCGATTATCGATGATCAACCGACCCCGACTTTTCTGCGAGACACTTACAAGGATCGCCTCGGTGCGGTTACTGCCAACGATGACGCGATGACCGTGACACTTCGGCTGCGGCCTGCTGCCTCCGCAGAACTCGAAACCTGGCACCGCTGGCCCACTTCGGTGACGACCGACCCCTTGGGCCACTACGAAACCACCGCCGAACCGAGCCCAGGATTGGGCAGAATGATGGCTCGGCGGCTGCTGCCCCCAGCAGTCGATGCCTTAACCGCGCCGGAGTCCCGAGCGGTGCCCTTCTTTCGGCTAGAGGTCGAAAACGTGCGTTAAACTTTCGCGGTAAGTTATCGGTTCGAAAGCTGTTGCATCGTCGGTATAACAATGAACACCAAAGCCAACGCAATTCCGATGAGCACTGCCAGCACCCCAGCCACTCGCAGACCAATCAGGCAAGAGTTCGCCAACTGTTCATCGTCGATGCCCCAGTTTCGCAGGGTACTCAGGCCGGTATCTCGCCCAAGGAGTAATCCGGTGAACCCTCCAACCAGCATCAAAACGCAGGCCCCAACTTTAACAATCGAAATCACCAAGCCTAAAGACATCATCGGAAAAACACCCCATAGACACGGTGACTGACGAACTATTTTCACGTCAAGGACTTAGCCCTCAAAAATTGGGGTCAAAACCCTTAGATTGGGGGAAATTATCTGAGGATTCCCAGTGGTTGCCAAACTCTAGGAAGCCGTTTCTGCGGGCTCCGAGCGGGCGTGCATCGCGCTTGATCTCGGCGGTTGGGCTTCCGTAGAGTAACTGGTTATGGCAGATATCGAACCTCAACCTGCACTGGCCGATGCCAATCCACCGTCGGCGGCACGACCGGTGATTCTGACCTGCGCCCAGCCTTCCGGTCAGCTTCACCTCGGCAACTTTCTGGGGGCGATCCGAAATTGGGTGGCCCTGCAAGATGCCGCAGAGTGCTACTTCGGCATCGTCGATCTGCACGCGATCACAGTGCCCTACCGCCCGGCGGACTTGCGGGCTAATTCATTGGACTGCCTCGCCCAATACCTCGCTTGCGGGCTCGATCCCGCCAGGGCGCACCTATTTTTGCAGAGCCACGTCATCGGTCACACCGAGTTGGCATGGGTGCTGGCGTGCCTGTGCCCGCTGGGGAAGCTGGAGCGGATGACCCAGTTCAAGGATAAGGCCGGAGACGGCTCCGATGGCCGCTTTATCGGCGCGGGGCTGCTGACTTACCCGGTGCTGATGGCGGCTGACATCCTCCTCTATAACGCCGACCGCGTGCCTGTCGGTGACGACCAACGGCAACACCTCGAACTGACCCGCGACTTGGCGGTGAAGTTCAATCAGACCTATTCCGAGACCTTTCGCGTGCCTGAAGTGGACATCCCGGCCACCGGAGCCCGCCTGATGTCCCTGGCCGACCCCACGCGCAAGATGTCCAAGAGCGACCCCAACCCCCACGGTTGCCTCTATCTGGTGGACGACGAAAAGACCCTCCGCAAGAAAGTGATGAGCGCCGTGACCGACTCCGGCAGTGGCGTCCGTGCCGCCCCAGATAAGCCAGGAATCAGCAACCTCCTGAATCTGCTCGCCGCCCTGACCCAAGAGACCGTCCCGGCTCTGGAGGAGCGCTTTGCGGCGGCTTCTTACGCGGACCTAAAGGGAGCGGTCGCGGATGCCGTGGTCGCCACCCTGGCGCCGATCCGCGAGCGATACCTGGTCTTCCGTGAGGACAAAGCGCAACTCCTGGCCATCCTCAAGGCCGGGGCCGACGCCGCCCAGAACCGTGCCAACCGCACCCTGGCCAAGGTCTATCGAAAGGCGGGCTTCGTCGAGAGGCCACGCTGATTATTACTGCCCTTCCAGGCAGCTTGCTGATTGAGATTCGGCCATAAAATTGAAGGAATAACCCCGCCGCGGCAGGGGATTTTGCCGGGCGAGCTGCACTCGGTTGACGCGCACCGGTTTTTGGGGGTAAAAGTGGTTGATGCTGATTGGATTAGGGCAGGTCAATACGACCGCTGGAGACCTCGAAGGGAACCGGGAACGGGTGCTGGGCAGTTATCGGGAGCTGGTCAAGAACGGGGCGGAATTGGTGGTCTTTCCGGAGCTGGTGTTGGCGGGATACCCGCCGAGGGATCTGATTTTTAAGCGTCGCTTTGTCGAGGACGTGGCGAGATCCCTCGCGACCACCGCAGCGGAAATCGGGTCCGTTCCGGCGGTGATCGGTTTTGTCGAGGCCAACGACACGCGCTGGGGCCAGGGGGCCTTTAACGCGCTGGCGTGGTGTGAGGCGGGCGAAGTGCGCCACGTTTACCGGAAGTGCCTGTTGCCTAATTACGATGTTTTTGATGAGGAGCGCTACTTTGAGCCCGGTGGCCCGCCGAACCCTTGGAGTTGGCGGGGGCTGCGCGTCGGATTGACGATCTGCGAGGACATCTGGATCCACCCGAAAGTCCCCACCGCCCGACACTACCAGCTCGATCCGGTGGGTGCCTTAGCCAACCAGGGGATCGACCTGCTGATTAACGCCTCGGCCAGCCCGTGGCATTTTGGGAAAGGCAATTTCCGGCGCGAGTTGATGGTCGCCGCAGCGCGACGGTGCGGTTGCCCGGTGGTTTACTGCAATCTGGTCGGCGGAAACGACGAGTTGATTTTCGATGGCCAGAGTGTGGTTCTCGGCCGTGACGGGTGCCCGCTGCTCCAGATGGCGGCTTTTCGGGAAGACCACCAGGTGGCCAAAATCGCCTTGCCTGGCCCGTTTTTCGGCGGTGGGAGCGGTGGAAAGCGAGCCTCCGAGGCCGAGCCCGCGTTGCCGGCGTGGGCTGACGCGGTTACGGCGGGTTCACCCACCCCAGAAGTAGAAATGGTGGCGCGCGCGTTGACGTTGGGCCTGCGGGACTATGCCCACAAGAGCGGTTTCCGAAAGGCAGTGCTGGGGCTCTCGGGCGGCATCGACTCAGCAGTCGTCGCCGCCCTGGCGGTCGAGGCTTTCGGGCGGGAAAACGTCGTCGGGGTGAGCTTGCCCAGCCAGATTTCCAGCCAGCACTCCCGAGATGATGCCGCCGAGCTGGCGCAAAACCTCGGGATCCGTTACGAAACGCTGCCGATTGCCGAGGTGGTCGAATCGGCGGAGAGCGTCTTGAGCGGACTTTTTCAGGAACACAGCCCCGACGTAACGGAGGAAAACCTCCAGGCCCGCAGTCGGGGCATCTTGTTGATGGCTCTGTCCAATAAATTCGGTTGGTTGTTGCTGACGACCGGAAACAAGAGCGAGATGGCCGTCGGCTACTGCACGCTTTACGGTGATATGGCCGGGGGACTGGCGGTGCTGTGCGACGTGCCCAAGATGCTCGTTTTTGCGCTGGCCCGATGGTTTAACCGCGAGCGGGTGGTGATCCCGCTCAACACCCTCACCAAGCCGCCGAGTGCGGAGTTGCGACCGGACCAGAAGGATGAGGATTCCCTGCCGCCCTACCCCGTTCTGGACGAAATTTTACGTCGCTACGTGGAGGAGATGCAGAGCCGGGCGGAAATTGTCGCGGAGACGGGCTTTGCGGCAGAAGTGGTCAACGAGGTCTGCCGGAAGGTCGATCGCAATGAGTATAAGCGCAAGCAGGCCGCACCTGGCCTGAAGATCACGCCGCTGGCCTTTGGCGTCGGTCGCCGTATCCCGATTGTGCAAAAATACGTCGGTTAGGCGTGGGCTAAAAGTGGCGCCGGACCCGGGTTGATTGGCCCGGATTTTGCTGATCGCTTTCCGTGAAGAGTCTTTCAGCCCCTCCGTTGTCCAAAGACAATGCCCGCGCAGCTATCATCCCTGTTCTTCTCAGACCTGGGAGACGGTTTTTTGCCAAAGTGTCCAGTTTGGCGCGGGGGTTGCTCAGTTTTTTGCCCCTGGCCTCCGCGATCCTCAACGACTTCGCCAGGACTCGAGTCGGCTTTTTGCGCGTTTCAGGAAGTGGAGTTGACTCCCGGCGTATTCCATTAGCATAGCTTTCCACCGATGTTGGTTATCATTCTTGCCTTTGGGTTGGCGGCGGTTGCAGCCCCGTGGTTAGAGCGACTGCTCCGTCACCAGACGGGCCGTTGCTTGGCTATCGTGCCAACCGGTGCCCTCTTCTGGCTGCTCATCCAGCCAAGCGGGGGCGGTTCTCCGGGAGCCACGGTGGTCGAGAGCTACGCCTGGTTGCCCTCGCTCGGGGTGGGGCTGGATTTTGCGCTCGATGGCCTCGGAAAGCTGATGGCGGTTTTGGTCTGTCTGATCGGTGCCTTGATCCTGATTTACCAGCGCAGCTATCTGGAGCACGGTAAGCAGAACGGCAAGTTTCAGGCCTACCTGATGTTGTTCATGGGGTCGATGGTCGGCATCACACTGGCTGACAATATCTTCTTGATGTTCGTTTTCTGGGAGCTGACCAGTATCTCGTCCTACCTCTTGATCGGGTATTACCACGGGGAGCTGTCCTCGCGAAAGAAGGCGTTGCAGGCCCTGTTGATTACCGGCGGTGGCGGTGGGGCCATGCTGGCGGGTCTAGTGCTGCTGAGCGCGGGAACGGGCTTCTGGAGCTTTTCTGAGCTGCTGGGCAATATAGAGGTGGTGTTGGCGAGTGAGCACCGGACGGCGGCCTTTTTGTTGATCGCCTTGGGTGCCCTCACGAAGTCGGCGCAGTTTCCCTTTCACTTTTGGCTACCCAACGCCATGGCGGCACCGACCCCGGTCAGTGCCTTCCTGCACTCCGCGACGATGGTCAAGGCCGGGGTGTTTCTCCTGGCGCGGGTGCATCCTCTTTTCAGTGACCTGCCGATCTGGACGGGGCTGCTGGTGACCACCGGGGGTATCACGCTGCTGCTGGCCTGCTGGTCGGGTTTCCGAGAGGCCGACTTGAAGCGGGTGCTGGCCTTCACGACCTTGGCGGTGCTCGGGGCGATCACCCTGTTCCTCGGTGTCGGTGGCAAGGAAGGCGTGAAAGCGGCCCTGGTGTTTTTGATGGCCCACGCCCTTTACAAGGCAGCGCTGTTTATGGTGGCGGGGAATATCGACCACGGGACGGGGACGCGAGACCTGCGGCTGCTGCGGGGGCTGCGTGCCGAGATGCCCTGGACGGCTCGGGCCGGGTGGATGGCGGCCTTTTCCAACGCGGGTTTCCCGTTGTTTTTTGGCTTCATCGCCAAAGAGGCCCTTTATGAAGCGTCGGTGGCCAGTCACCTTGGTGGCTGGGTCGGCCCGGTCGCGGTTTTAGGTAACGGGTTGATGTTGGCCTTGGCCTTGATTGCCGGGTGGCACCCGTTTCGGGCGGGGAAACTGCACCCGGATTTGCCGGTCCATCACCCCCACGAGGCGGGTTTCGACATGCTGATCGGGCCTTTGGTGCTGGGTGCGCTAGGCATCTTTTTCGGCTGCTTTCCGGGGTTGGCGGGTAGCTGGCTGATTGAACCGGCGGTCGCTGCCAGCTACGGCAAAGAAGTCCACCTGCACCTAGCGATTTGGCACGGTTTTAACCTGCCGCTGCTGCTAAGTGTCGTTACGGTGGCGATCGGCTTTTTCGTCTATGCCAAGCGGGAGGCTATCTGGAGCCTTTTCGCTATTGGGCCGGATCAGCCGTCAGCCTGGGAGAAGGTGTACTACGGCGGGCTGGATGGGTTTCTGGCGGTGGCCGCTTGGCAGACGAAAATGCTGCAAAATGGGCACCTGCGTTTCTATTTTCAGGTGATTTTGACCTTTTTCGTGGGACTCTTGGCCTACGAGTTCTTTACCCTGGGTATTTTTCCCGACTGGCCGGACTTCGGCGGGGTGGGCCTCTACGAATTGACGGTCGGCCTCTTGATCGCGGGCAGCACGCCGGTGGTCATGTTTAGTAAGAGTCGGATGGTGGCCTTAATCGCCTTGGGCGTGATCGGTTTTGCGGTGGCCGTCTTTTTCGTGCTGCATGGGGCGCCGGATTTGGCGATGACGCAGATCGTGGTGGAGGCCCTCACGGTGGTGCTCTTCATGCTGGTCATCGTCCGCCTGCCCAGCTTTAAGCGTTACAGCACGCGCGGGGTGGTGATCCGAGATCTCGGCCTGGCGGGAGCGGTCGGTATCATGGTCACGCTGCTGATGCTGAAGGTGCAGAGCATCGACTTCGGGGAATCCATCTCGACGACCTTCGCAGAACTCAGTTACACCATCGCCCACGGTCGCAACGTCGTGAACGTCATCTTGGTGGACTTCCGGGGCCTCGACACCATGGGCGAGATCACCGTCCTGGCCATTGCCTCCTTGGGCATTTTTGCCCTGATGCGCGGTGCCAAGGCTAACCCCAGGGATTTCTTAAAATAATGCCGTGTCGACTGGGTTCGACGCCAGCGCGTCACCATGGTGGATTTTGCAGCAGCTTTTCTTATTCTAAACTCCATCGAGATAAGCTTTTAGGGAAATAACGCCCGGCGGTGAAAATAAAACTCGCATCAGACGGACGCTCCCCAGAAAATACTGTCAATGAACTCACTGATTTTCTCTACACTTGTCCGCCTGTTGCTGCCGGTGCTGCTGATTATTTCGATCGCGGTGATGTATCGTGGGCACAACTTGCCCGGCGGCGGGTTCATTGGCGGGCTAGTGGCGGCAGCGGCCATCATCTTGGTAGCCATGGCCGAGGGCCGTCCTCGCGCCGTGCAGGTGCTCCGGGTGGAGCCGACGAGTTTGCTAGTGGCCGGTATCGCCACCTCGCTAGGCAGTGCTGCCCTCGCGTCCTTGTTGGGCGGTGCCTTTATGACCGGGCAATGGCTGCCGTCATTTTGGCTGCCACTGCTGGGCACCCTGCACTTAGGGACTCCAGTGCTTTTTGACGTGGGGGTTTACTTGGTGGTGGTAGGCTTCGGGGTTCTGACCACGTTTTCGCTGATGGAGGCAGCCGCAGAATGAACGCAATGATGGCCATACTGATCGGGATAATGACGGCTGGCGCCGTTTACTGCCTGCTACGACGGAGCATCGTGCGGATTGTCTTCGGCTTGGTGCTGCTCAGCCAGACGGTCAACCTGATCGTCTTCACTGCGGATGGCCTTGGGCCAGCCGATGCACCGGTAATCGCTGCCGATGCCAAGACCTTGACCGGAGACTACGCCGATCCGCTGCCTCAGGCCCTGGTTTTGACGGCGATTGTCATCGGCTTTGGACTGATTGCCTTTACTCTGGCACTTACGCACCGCGCTTATGTCGAGCTCGGACACGACGACATCGATAATTTTACTCGCACTGACCAATGACGGCCAACGTCCTCATCTTGCCCTTTCTGATCCCACTGCTGACGGCTTTGGTGTGCCTTGCTTTGCGGGGAAACCTGCCATTGCAGCGGGCGATCAGTGTGACCGGCAGTGCGCTGCTGCTGGCGGCATCGGTCTGGATGCTGGTGCTTCTGGATCAGACCGGTGGCTACCTGGTGCTCTACGTTGGCGGCTGGGAGGCTCCGTTTGGCATTACGATGGTCGGCGACTGGCTGAGTGGCTTGATGGTGGCAGTGTGTGCTTTGATGGGCCTAGCAATCAACCTTTACGCCATTCAGGAGGTCGATGAACGCCGCCAGAGACTCCATTTTTTCCCGTTGTTTCATTTTTTGTTGATGGGGGTCAACGGGGCATTCATGACGGGTGACCTCTTCAATTTATACGTTTGGTTTGAGATTATGTTGATCTCCTCCTTCGTGCTGCTGGTGCTCGGCGGAGACCGGGCACAGCTTGAGGGAGGCTTTAAGTATGTTACGTTGAATCTTCTCTCCTCCGGGCTCTTTTTGGCGGGGGCGGGAATGCTTTACGGCGTCACCGGCACGTTAAACATGGCCGATTTATCATTGCGCCTGACGGGGCATCCGGACGCGGCGATGGTGCAGACCACGGCAGTGTTGTTGCTCGTTTCTTTTGGAGTAAAGGCAGCCCTTTTCCCGCTCTATTTTTGGTTGCCGGCCTCCTACCACACACCGCCGACGGCGGTATCGGCGATTTTCGCCGGTTTGTTGACCAAAGTCGGGGTTTACGCGCTGATTCGATTGTATTCTCTGGTTTTTGTTGACGATGCGATCAGCGCGAAAGAGATCCTCTTGATTCTGGCGGCTCTGACTATGCTTTCGGGGGTTTTAGGGGCTGCGGCGCAGTTCGATATTCGCCGCATCTTATCATTTCACATCGTCAGCCAGATTGGCTATATGGTGCTAGGCTTGGCCATATTTACCCCTTTGGCGATTGCGGGGACTGTCTTTTACATTATCCACCACATTGTGGTGAAAACCAACTTGTTCTTGATCGGCGGCATCGTTGAAAAGATGAAGGGCACGGGCGATTTGAAACGGCTGGGCGGTCTCTATCGAACGATGCCCTACCTTTCCCTGCTCTTTTTTATCCCGGCATTTTCGCTCGGGGGGATTCCGCCGCTTTCCGGGTTCTGGGCGAAGTTTTCGTTGATTAAGGCTGGTTTGGCGGAGGAACACTATATCTTGGTCGCGGTGGCTCTGGTGGTGGGCATTATGACGCTCTACTCGATGACGAAAATCTGGAATGAGGCTTTTTGGAAAGATGAGCCAAAGTCCCCTGCGGAAGGTGTCAATTCTGGTGAGGTGACTGCCCCGCTGGGTATTTCCGCCGCTCACGAGGGCACCAGCTCTGACGGTGGCGGCGGTTTGCCGGAGGGTGCGGCCCTGGACGCGCGTCCGGAGCCCGCGTGGGAAGCGGCTCGCATCGCGGCGGAGAACCGCCCAAAGTCCCTACGTGCCATGGGCTTGATGGCTTGGCCGGTGGCGGCTTTGAGCGCCTTGACGTTATATTTGAGCTTCTTCGGCCAAGGTCTATTCAGCCTGGCCGAGCGAGCTTCGGCGCAGATCCTTAATCCGCAGGGCTATATTGAAGCCGTGTTACCCCCTAGATTGACTGGGACAGGGCCTGTCGATGCGCTTTCCAAGGGTGAAGTTTCCGAAGATAATCTGGCTTCGAGCCCCAAAGTAAAGGAGGTCCATGCTCACTAGGCTACAGAATCTATTAGAGTTTCTGCTCTTCTATTCTCGCGAGGTGGTGATGTCCAATTTTCGCGTGGCGTGGGATGTTTTGACTCCCCCGTTGTATGCGGATCCGGATTTTATTGAGTTAGCCCTCGACCCCAACTTAACGGATGTGCAGATTATGATGGTCGCTAATTTGATTACGATGACGCCGGGGACGCTTTCGATAGATGTTTCACCAGACCGGAAGACACTTTTGATTCATGCGATGTATGCTGATGACCGGGAAAACTTGGTGGCGTCGTTAAAGAATGACTTTGAACGGAGGGTTCGCAATGTTTTCTGAAATCTCGTTATTCCCAGGTTTGCTTGGAGCATCGTCACTTTATCCTGGCGTGGCGGTCATTGTGAAGTTTTCAATTGCGGCGGCGCTGTTGTTGGCGTTTTGGCGGCTCATTAAGGGGCCCGATCACACCGATCGGGTGGTGGTATTGGATTTCATCACGGGTGCTTTTATCTGCCTGGTGCTTTTCCATGCGATCGAGCAGCGATCCGCGCTGTACCTTGGCGTGGCCCTGATTTTGGCCGTCATTTCTTTCCTCGGCACAGTCTCGTTGGCACGCTTTCTGACGACACGAAAGCCGCGCCAGTATGACTAGCCGGTTGCCGATGGCTAGCCTCACATTCATCAACTTTGACACCAATTTTTCCGATGATATTGGATGCAATATTTAGTTTTCTTCTCAACATTTTGGTGTTGGGTGGTGGTTTTTTTACGCTGGTGGCGGCGATCGGAGTGGTGCGTTTTCCGGATTTTTATTGTCGCACCCACGCGGCGGCGAAGGCTGGGGCTTTTGGCGGGGCGTTGTTGGTGCTTGCCACCGGGATCGCACTGGGGGATTGGTGGAATTGGGTGGTTTCGTTGCTGGTGTTGATTTTCTTTTATTTTACGACGCCGGTTGCTAGTCATCTGCTGGGACGTGCGGCCCGGATGCGCGGGGTGGGGATGTATCGAAAACCGAAAGGCGGGGTCTAGTCCCTCCGATGAAGATCTACCACTGCCCGAATTGTCGCGGGATGTTGTTCTTTGATAGTTTGCGTTGTGTTGGCTGCCATAGTGATCTGTCTTTTGACCCGATTGGTGATCAATTTTTGCTTTTCGGCCAAGCCGCGGGCTCATTGGCGGCGTGTCGAAACCGGAATTCTGTTGGCTGTAACGCGGTGGCCGATGCGTCTGGGACGGGATTCTGTCAGTCCTGCAATTACAACCGGATGGTGCCGACTTGGTCTGAAGGCGGTGCCCTTCATCGGAATTGGGCGAAGTTGGAAGCGGCCAAGCGGTTATTGATCCGCCAGCTCAGTCAATTACGGGCGTTGCCTCCCAACCGGCGGGAGGATCCGCAACGGGGTCTGGGTTTTGATTTTTTGCAGCAGGACGGTTCGGGCGGCAAGGTTCGGACGGGCCACGCTGACGGGATCATCACCATTGATTTGGCGGAGGCAGATGCGGCGCATCGGGAGGCGACGCGGGTGGCGATGGGGGAGCGTTATCGCACGTTGCTGGGGCATTTTCGCCATGAGGTCGGGCACTACGTGTGGATGCGTTGGGCGACGGATGGCGAGTTTTTGCAGCGGTTTGGCGAGGTTTTTGGGGACGGCAGCCGCGATTACGGCGAGGCGTTGAAACGTTATTATCGCGAGGGTGCGCCACCCGACTGGGCGCAGCGATTTATCAGCCCTTATGCCACGGCGCACCCGTGGGAGGATTGGGCGGAGTGCTTTGCCCACCTCTTGCATCTGTTGAGCACGCTGGACAGTGCGTTTCACCTTGGATTGACCTTTGGGGCGGCTGAAGCGGCTTTTTTCCATGAGTTTCCGGCCCTTCAGGATCCTTATTTGGCGCGTCCGGAGGCGTTCCCGACGTTGATGGAGAGCTGGTATCGCCTGAGTTGCGCCGTGAACGTGTTGAACCGTAGTGTCGGGCAACCAGACCTTTACCCGTTCGTGTTGAACAGCACCGTGGCGGCCAAGCTCGAGTTTCTGTTTCGGGAGTTCCATCGGCGTTGAAAGGTGGTAATCGTATTGTCGGCTTCAGGGGCTGGGAGTCAGGGGCCCACCATCACCTTTTTTAATTTTTAGCTTGCCCTGAAAAAGCTCGGCTAATTTTACTTTTGGTGTCTTTGACGGACTGGTGGCGTAAATTGTGGGGAAGTTTCCCCTTGCCACTGGCGAAAAACCACACAAGAAACGGCGTAGTTATGGCAATCAGAGTAGCAATCAACGGTTTCGGGCGGATCGGTCGCCTGGTGTTTCGGGCTTTGGCGGATAAGGGGATGTTGGGCAGCGAGGTTGAAGTCGTGGCCATCAACGACCTGGTTTCGGCGGACAACCTGGCATACTTGCTCAAGTATGACTCCACCCAGGGCAAGTTCCAGGGCGAGGTTTACAACGATGGCGACGATGCCCTGATGGTCAATGGCCACCGGATCAAGACTTTGGCGATGCGTGCGGCTCCGCACGAACTTCCGTGGGGTGCCCATGGGATCGACGTGGTGATCGAATCCACGGGTCTGTGGGTGGAAGATACCAAGGCTAAAGGGCACCTGGACGCTGGGGCGAAAAAGGTGATTATCTCCGCGCCGGGTAAGGGCGATGGCATCAAGACGGTGGTGATGGGCGTGAACGATCACGAACTGACCGCAGCCCACAACCTCATTTCCAACGCTTCCTGCACGACCAACTGCCTGGCACCAATCACCAAGGTGATGTTGGAAAACTTCGGGATCGTGGAGGGTCTGATGACCACGGTGCATTCTTATACCGCGACGCAAAAGACGGTGGACGGCCCCAGTGCCAAGGACTGGAAGGGTGGCCGTGCGGCTGCGATGAACATCATCCCATCCACCACGGGTGCGGCCAAGGCGGTCGGCCTGGTATTGCCGCAGGTCAAGGGCAAGTTGACCGGTATGGCTTTCCGGGTGCCAACCCCAACGGTTTCGGTGGTTGATTTGACGGTAAAGACGGAGAAATCGACTTCCTACGAAGCGATTTGCGCCGCGATGAAGGCCGCCAGCGAGTCGGGGCCATTGAAGGGGATTTTGGGTTACACGGCCGACGAGGTCGTCTCCAGCGACTTCATCCATGACCCGCTGAGCTCGATCTTCGATGCGGGCAGCGGGATCGGGCTCAGCGATACTTTCTTCAAGTTGGTTTCCTGGTATGACAATGAGTGGGGCTATTCCAACCGTTGTGCCGACCTGTTGAAAAAGATTGGCGGCCTGTTGTAAACGACGTTTCCTGCGATTCGCGGGAGTTCTCCGAGCCCAACCCCGTTTGGCGATCAGCCGACGGGGTTTTTTGTCGGTTGACACGGGTTGGGTGGTGACTTGTCATCGGAGATCTTGAAACCTGATTGTAACATGGAAAGGCTGAGGCCAGTTTACCGCCATCGGTGGCTCGTGGGCTGGGTCGCTTTCCTGGTGCTTAACCCGGTTGCGTCCGTGTTGGCACAGCCAGGGACGGTGGATTTACGGCTGGAGCCCAGCAACGCCTCGCCGCTCTATTTTCGGTCGGATCAGGGGACGTTAGAGGGGCTGGGGGCTCGACCCTTTCCGGGAAATCCCCCTTGGTGGGTGGTCGATTATGAGGGGACGTTTGTCGGCTACGTGGAGTCGAAGGCGGTGCGTAAAGGCCAGACCGTCGATCCTGGGACGGCGATCCGTTTGAAGCCTGAGCCTACGGCGGCGATATTACAGACGGCGGGCAGTGATACCAAGGTGACGGTGATCGCGAGTAGTCGCGGCTGGACGACGGTTTATTTCGAGGGGATGGCACCGGTTTACTTTCTGCCAGAGACTACCCGGGTGGCCAACGCTGCGGCGGCTGTAGCCGCCACCAGCCCTGCGGCTACGTCCAGACCCGTGTCGGAGGCTCCCGTCACGAGTCCGACGGCCAGTAGCGCAGAGACATCACCCAGGGTGGCTGCCGCCCCGACCGAGCCGGAGCCAGAGCGCAGCACGGTGAGGGTTTCCACTGTGGCCCCGCCAGCCCGCACGGTGAGCAGCGAAGGGCCGCTAGGTAGCCGGATTTTTGCGGGCACCATCCGCCGCGCTAACCCTTTCGAGCGTGCATTTCAGCCGAGCCAGAGCTTGATGTTGGAAAACGACGCCGGGGCAACCATCGCTTATCTCGACCTCAGTCAGGCGCAACGCTCTGGCCCCATTGAGGGTTTTGTCGGGCGCCGCGTGATTGTTTTTGGCGAAGCAGAGGCCGCTACCGGATCTGCGCCCCTGCTGATTCGAGCGCGGACAATTTCCACCCGGATGCCCTAGAAAATCTGAACGTGGAAACGCAATCGTCGAAGTAACTTCAGTCAATAATCTTCATGAACACCGCAGGCTTGATCGTATTGTTGATTTCGGTAAGTTGCGTGACGGTTTTTTTTGGTTGGTGCCTTTTTTGCGTGTTCCGGCTGCCCACCGACCGCCTAGAGAGAGACCCCGAGACTGGCTCAAGTCGAGACGTGACCGCGTAGCACGGTGCGGAGGTGCCAACAGGGGGTGCTTTACCCGCGAGACTTCTCCCAACCGGCCACTGGGCATTATCGAGAACCACTCGCCCAGCACGGCGGCTTATGTGCAAGTTAAACCTCTGAGTTTTCCGGTTGCGACCAAGGATTGATGCTCTTTGTCGGAGTGCGTGAAGGGAACAGCTTTCTGGGGCAATCTTTCGAAGCGCGGAGCCGAGGTCGTTAGAGGCACACTCGCCCTGAGATGAAAGGGTTGAGTTGCCTTTCTTCGGCCACGGTGGTGGTCGGCCCATGCCCTGGCAGGAGGAGGGTCTGTTCCGGACGGGAGAGGATGTTTCGCTCAATCATCTGGAGGGCGCCCTGATAGCTCAGCCCGGTGCCGCCGATGGAACGCAAGCCGCCGATGGATCGGGCAAGGAGCGCATCGCCCACGACCATCACCGGACGGGCCAGGCCCTCAACGAGATAACTCAAGCCACCCACGGAGTGCCCCTGGGTGGCCCAGGCCGTCACCCGTAGCCCCCCGAAGGTGACGAACTCGCCAGTCCCTCGAAGTGGCCGG
>DAIQNO010000028.1:0-14880 GCA_036788355.1 Opitutales bacterium
TACCCTCTTGCACCACACGATCTGCCCACTTGAAGAAAACCTTCTGGGCTTTTTCCATCACCGCAGGTACCCCCCCGACGCGAAACCGGGGGAAAGCCAACAACAGCCGCGACCGCTGCCCAAGCGCCAGCTCGAAAAACGTGAAAAAGAAAGCCAGCAGCTTCTGCCGGGCCGGGTAGCCGCCGTATTCCCCATCGGCTTCGAGGGTGGCGATGGTTTCGGTCACGAGGGCCTTCCAGGTCAGGGCTTCAAGAGTGTCCAGCGAGCTAAACAGCGAAAAAAACTCCCGCTCAGCGATCCCCACCTCCTTGCAGAGTGCATAGACGCTCGCAGGAGCCCTCCCGTGTGCTAAACGGAAGGCCCAATACGCATCGAGAATCCGCGTCGCCAACGGCGTCTCCGGCAACGGTGGCTGGCCCGGTTCGGAAGCGTTGGTCGGGGCATCTGAGGCTGAAGAATGCTCAATCATCATGGCAGGAGGTTGCACCGTTCCACCAGAAAAGGCAACCGCCGCACGACGATTCCCGTCAGAGAAATGGTGACGGCAGACCCGCCGCTCTCGCCCGTCCCACCCAACTTATTCGGAGGCCTGCAGGAGCTGCCGCGCATGAGCCAGGGCGCTCGCACTGGAGCGGTCGCCGAGCATCCGCGCCAGCTCGGACTGGCGAGCCGCCCGGTCGGAATGGATGGCCTGCAGGGAGACGACCGTCTGGCTGTCGTCCTGCTGCTTTTCGACCAACCAGTGACTTTGCCCCCAGGCCGCCACCTGCGGCAGGTGCGTGACGCAAAAAACCTGATGCTGACCCGCCAGGCGCGCCAATTCACGGCCCACCTCCGCCCCGATTTCGCCGCCGACGTTGGCGTCCACCTCGTCAAAGACCAGCACCGGCGTGGCATCGACCGCCGCCAGCGTCGCCTTGAGTGCCAGCATCACTCGGGCAGCCTCCCCGCTCGACGCAATCTGGTTCAGCGGGCTCAGATCCTGCCCCGGATTGGGCGAAAATCGGTATTGCGCCGAGGAGTCCCCATCCGGCGTCAACTCCTGGCCTGGCACCACCGCGATTTCCAGACGCGGCTTCTTAAAACCGAGGCGCAGCAGCAACTCCCGAGCCCGCTGACCCAGCGTCTCGGCTGCCGAACGCCGACGGGTCGTCAACTTTACCGCCAAGGCCGCCGCCTCGGCCCGCCGCGCCGCCGCTTCCTTCTCCAACTCATGCAACCGCGCCTCCACATCCCCCTGGCTCAGCAACCGATTGCGGAGGTGGTCTCGCTTCGCCCGGACGCTGGTCAAATCCGGCCCAAAACGACGCTTCACCTCCATCCAAGCCTGCATTTTGCGCTGAATCGACGCCGACCGCCCCTCGTCAAAGTCCACCGCGTCAGCCAGGCGACGGTAGTCCCCGGCCAGGTCTTCAGCCTCTAGCACCAGGGCCTCGACCCGGCTGGCCAGGGGCTCCGCCTCGGCGTCCAACCGTCCCAAATCTCGGGCCTGCCGCAGGAGCTTTCCGGCCAGCCCCACCACCCCGCGATCGCCCGACAGCCCAAAAGCAACCGCGTTGGCCGTCTCCGCCAACTCCCGAGAACGATCCAGGCGGCTAAAATCACGCTCCAGGGCGTCGAGCTTGGCCTCATCGAGCGCGACGGCCTCGATCGCCTCCAGTTGGCTGCGCAAAAACGTCTCCTCGTCCGGGTCGAGCTTGTCTTGACGGCGCAGCTCCTCAGCGGCGGCCAGGGCCTCACGCCAGAGCCGATAAGCTCCGCGATAGGCCTCAAGTTGCTCACCATGATCGGCGAAAAGGTCGAGCAGCTCTAGCTGATGCCTCTCGTGGAACAGCTTCTGGGGCTCGCCAGGGCCGTGAAAATCGATCCATAGCTCTCCCAGCTCCCGCAGCGCCGCCAACGTCGCCCCTCGCCCATTGACCAGCACCCGCCCGGCCTTACTGGCGTGAACCTCGCGCCGCAGCAGCAACGCCCCCTCTTCGGTGGCGGGCAGATCGAGCTTAGCCAACAGCGCATCCACCCGGGTGCTCTCCGGGAAAAACAACGTCGCCTCCACCTCGCACGAGGTCGCCCCCTGTCGGATGATCGACTTCCCCACCCGGTTACCCGCCACCAAGGACAACGCCCCCAGCAGCACGCTCTTCCCGGCGCCAGTCTCGCCCGTCACCGTCACCAAACCGGGCTCAAAAGCCAGCTCGGCGTGCTCAATCAAGGCCAGGTTCACAATCCGCAAGTGCTGCAACATAACCAATCCGCAACCTAGCACCTCCACCGCCCAAGAAAAGCCGCAATTTTTGACTTGCCCACCCACCGACCACACTTCATCATTCCCTCTTTCCAAGGCCGGGGGATTAGCTCAGTTGGCTAGAGCGCATCGTTGACATCGATGAGGTCACTGGTTCGAGCCCAGTATCTCCCACCATCCTGCCCAAAGGTCTGATTTTTCGACCACGTTGCCCCAAGGCCAGGTTATGGCGAACTTGATGCAAACTTGTAGAAAAGTTACGGTTTCAGAAGGCCTCAGGTTGAGGTCATGGGTAAAAAGGTAGATCTCCTTGGCTAGGTAACGGTTTTCCACCCCTTGGTTCTTTGCGGTTGTGAGGTGGGGGTCGGGTGCGGTATTGGACGGGGGATGCGACTGCTTTTTCTAGGGGATATTGTGGGGGAGCCAGGTCGGCGGTTGCTGGCTGAGCAGCTTCCCCGGCTTCGGGAGGAGCTGGGCCTAAATTGGGTGATCGCCAACGGGGAGAACGCGGCGGCGGGCTCTGGCATCACCGGCAAGATGGCTCTCGAAATCCTAGCTTACGGCGTCGATGGCCTGACGCTGGGGGACCATCTGTGGGATCAGCGGGGGTTTTCGGAGGAGATCGGCGCGCTGGAGCGCGTCTGCCGTCCGGCCAATCTTCCCGTGCAGAATCCCGGACGGCGTTTCCTGGTGATGGAGTCCGGGGGCGTCCGCCTGGGTGTCGCCACGGTGCTGGGCCGCACGTTTATGAAGACCCACGCGGATTGCCCGTTGCTGGCGGCGGATGCCCTGATCGAGGAACTGCGCCCGCAGTGCGACGCGCTTTTGATCGAGATTCACGCCGAGGCCACTTCCGAAAAGGTGGGTCTCGGCTGGTATCTCGACGGTCGGGTGTTGGGGGTTGTCGGCACCCACACCCACGTCCCGACGGCGGACGCCCGGGTGCTGCCGCGGGGAACCGCCTACCAGACCGACGCGGGGATGTGCGGCCCCTACCAGAGCGTGATTGGGCGGGAGATCGAGCCGATCCTCGGCAAGATGCTGGACGGGATGCCCCGGCGCTGGCCGGTGGCCACCGGGGATGCCCGCCTCTGCGGCACCCTGATCGACTTCGACCCTTCCGACGGCCTGGCCACCTCCTGCCAACGCTTTGAGTGGGCCGAGGAAGCCCAACCCGCACACGCCTGAGGCCCCGGCAACCCCCCCACCGCTGACCCCCCCCTTAGGGCTTCTGCTTGCCTTTTCACCCCAATCCCTTAACCCGTAGTTATGGCAGACATGTTGGCCCGCATTTTTGAACTCCAGGCCGAGCTCAACGGCCGCCTGGGGGTCGATCTCAGCAACCTCAGTGATGCCGAGCGGACGCATTGGGTGCTCAACTACACCCGCGCCTTGCAGCAGGAAACCGCCGAGCTGGTGGACTCGGTCCCGTGGAAATGGTGGGCGAAGTATCAAGCCTTCGACCTGCAAAACGCCCGCGTCGAGGTGGTGGACATGTTTCATTTTCTCGTTTCGCTGGCGCAGACCCTCGGGATGAGCGCGGAAGATGTTTTCACGGCCTATTTGGCCAAGAACAAGATCAACCACCAGCGCCAGGACACTGGCTACGTCGCCAAAGACGCCAACGATTCCCGCCATATTTAGTCTTAAAGCCTTACACCAGTGCCTCCTGTAACTGCGCCCCCCCTCAAGCTCGGTAATGACGTGAACCTTGCAGAACCCGGTGAACACGAGGTTCTGATTTTAGCCACTGGTGGCACGCTCGATAAAATCCACGACCCGATCGGTGAGCGGCTGGTTTTTCCCCATCAGAGCCACGTTCCGGCCCTGCTGAGGCAGTGTTTTCCCGTCTTCGCCTTTCAGCACCCCCAAGCTACCGCCGACGAGCCCGCACATCCGCCGGGATTCCGGGTGGAGACCGTAATGTTGCGGGACTCCCTGGAGTTGACGGATAACGACCGCTTGGTCATCGCAGAAGCCTGCCGCCGTGACCCAACCCAGCGGATCATCATCACCCACGGCACCAGCACCATGACCCTGACGGCGGAAACACTGCGCGCAGAAATGGTCGGGGCCGAGAAGGTTATCGTGCTCTGCGGGGCGATGCGGCCTTTTTCGCTGGGGCACTCTGACGCCCTCTTTCACTTCGGGATGGCTCTGGGAGCGACCCAGTGCCTGCCGCCGGGCGTTTACCTGGCCATCGGCGGCAGGATTTGGGCGGCCGGCACCGTCGAGAAAGACCACTCCAGCGGGCAGTTCTCCGCCAAGAAGGTCGTGAATCCGGTCACGGTTGATTGACCCGGCGTTTAGCCATTTCCGACCGGAGGCTGTGTGGACGTCGGCGACTGCGAGAAGTCCATTTCCTGAAACCGGGCACTGGGATGCCTCGCACCAGGGGAGTGGTTGCGATTTTTCGTAAAAGTTCCTTCCAGAGTCAGTTAGAGGTTGCCGAAACATGGATCAGCGGGAGAAACTCTGTTGTGGAATCCTTCTGGCGAGATCCCCGGTTCCCCTACCGGTGCATGATTGCGGTGTTGAGTGGTGGCCTCTTGGCGCTGCTGGCGGTCTTGACTCCGATCTTGGTCGAAGAAGTCCAGAGCTATCACGCATTCACCGAACGGGAGCAGATTTATCGGCAGCAATTAGAACAACTTCGCGCCGATGAGGCCCACCAGACGGCGCAACTGAACGAGATCATGCAAAACCCGGCATATCGGGAGCATTTAGTGCGGGAGCGCCTGAATTACGCCCGCGAGGGCGAAGTGGTGATCCGTTTCGAGCCGTGATCGGCGTTCCCTACTGCGGCGCCTCTGCGGCCCGCTTCTTTATTCCGGGGGCGTGACTTTCTGGTTTTCCGCTCACGCCGATTTTTGGGCGGTTGCACTGGTCGATGGCGCATCCATAGTGGAATAAGATGCCGTGTTTACCTCGCCTCGTTTTCTTTGGATCGGATGCCATTGCCCTGCCCGCTTTAAATTGGCTGGTCGGCGCGGGGGCCAGTGTGGTGGAGCTGGTTGGGGTGGTCAGCCAGCCGGACCGACCAGCGGGCCGGGGTCAACAACTTCAGGCTAACCCCATCGCGACTTGGGGCCGACAGCGCGCCATCGCGCTACAGCAGCCAGAGCGACCGGATGCCGCATTAACCCAGTGGCTGCGCGAAACGGGGGCCACCGTAGCCCTGGTGATGGCCTACGGCCACCTGCTGCGACCGGAGTTGCTCGCGGTGCCGCAGAGAGGCTTTCTGAACCTCCATGGCTCCCGTCTGCCCGCGCTGAGGGGGGCCTCCCCGGTCGAGACGGTTGTGGCGCTGGGCTACAACGAGACCGCCGTCAGCCTGATGCAGGTCGTCAAGGCGATGGATGCGGGGCCGGTAGGCGATTTCGAGCCGGTTACGATCGGGCCAGATTCGACCGGTGGCAGCGTGCGGGAAGCACTCGGGGCAGCCTGCGTGCCACTCTTGACCCGGAGCCTGGCGCGGGCCTGCGCTGGGGAACTCACTTTTACTCCTCAAGACCCCGCGGCGGCGACCTACTGTCGGAAATTACAACGATCCGACGGTCAACTCGACTTTAGCCAGTCGGCAGAGGTCCTGGCACGGCGGATCCGCGCTCTCGACCCGTGGCCCGGTTGTTTCGCGCACCACGGCGAGCTGCGGTTGAAACTCAGCGGAGCCCACGCGTTACCATGTTGTAAATCGGATGGGACTGCCGCTACGGACTCTAGCACCGGTAACCAGTCCCCGATGCCAGGAACGGTGCTCGACCCAGCCAACTTGCCGAGTGGTGACGCTCGACAAAAAACCGGCCTGGCGATCGCCACCGGGTGCGGCGTCTTGGTAATCCACCGGTTACAACGTCCGGGCGGTAAGGTCCTCGATGCCAGTGATTTTCTGCGGGGGCATCGCCTGCTCCCCGGCGAGGTCCTGACCGGTGGTCCGATGGCGCCCTTGGTTGCCAACTCACCGAAAGCCTTTCTTTTAGGCCCGGCCTAATAACAGTAAAGTCACGGGGAGGCCGGAAAACCGTGTAAAAATGAGCGGTGCGGTGGTGAAAAGGTCTCCAGCGAGACTACCCTAGGTCAGACCGGCGCGTTCGACGGTCGCCAAGCGCGGAGTGCCAACTCCCGGAGATGCCCCTCGGCCAAGAGCTGCCACAGTTCCAGGATGGCGCCGATTTCCAACGGGCCGATTTCCAGCTCAGCCTCGCCTGGGCGCTCGAGCTGCACCAGGCCGGTCGGGAAAACGCTCAAGGCCCAGTCCGAGGCGCAATGCACCATCCAGACCTCGTTGATTGCCTCGGGATCGCCCAGAACCCCGGCAACGACGCTACGTTGCAACCTCAGAGATGGATCGAGGCGGGTTACACCCTCAGCATCGGTGGTGTAAAAAGTGGCCATGGGCTGGGTCTGGGAAGCCCAACCCCGCTAGTGGGCGACTGCTAAATGCCGACGGTTGGCACTTGGCCGCTCAACAGAATCCAACGCTCCAGTGGAATCTTCATCGGAAAGTGCCGCAACGACCTCCTGAATCAGAAACTCGGGGGTAGAGGCTCCGGCGGTGACTCCAATTTTACGATAGCTTAAGCGCAAGTGCTCAAGGTCGAGTTCGCGGACGGTTTCGACGTGGTAGGCCGGCAGTCCCTGCTTTTCGACCAGGAGGGCCAACTTCCGCGTGTTGGCAGAGTGCCTTCCGCCGACGACAACCACGGCCTCGGCGCCTTCCGCCTTGAGCACGAGGACATCGCTCTGCCGCTCTTTAGTGGCCCCGCAGATGGTGTCAAAGACCAGGGCATCCGGGAACCGACCCCGGAGGACATCGGCCAGGTGCTCAAACTCGTCGGTAAACATGGTGGACTGGCTGACCATGCAGACGCGGTCACCGAGGTCTGGCAGGGCCTGAATGTCGGCCTGTTTCTTGATCACGTGGCCCCGTCCTTCCGTATAGCCCATCAGCCCGATGACTTCCGGGTGGGCCGGATCGCCAAAAATCACGGTGTGGTAGCCCTTCTTGGCGTGCATTTTGATTTTGCCGGCGATGATCCCGACATCCGGGCACGTAGCATCCTTAAAGTCCATCCCGAGGTTACGGAGATACTGCCGCCGCTCTGGAGAAATACCGTGAGCCCGCACCACCATCACGGCGTTGCTCTTACTTTCGGCGTCAATTTCGACGTCGGCCTGACTCTGGTAATCCCCCACCTCGCGGATGCCGGCAGCCTCCAGACGCTCCATCATCTGACTGTTATGGATCAGCGGCCCATCGGTGTAAACGGGGCGTTTCCCCTCCTCAGCGAACTTCTTGGCAATGTCGATGGCCCGTTCGACACCCCAGCAGAAACCCGCGCTCTTGGCCCTAATGACTTCCATAACGCAGACTTTGTCGATGACTCAGCGGAAAGGCAAGCATGGAGAAGCAGGTCAGACTGCGGAGGAAAGGCGGGGTTTCGGGGGCTCTCCGAGCCGGAAGGCCCCCGATAGGTTCAACCACTGCCAGTGTTAAGCAGTGCGTGCCTTGGGAAGCTCGACCGGGATGTCGACTTCGTGGACGTCCTTGCGCTTGACTTTGGCGAGCCGGTGTTGGCGCCGCAGCATCCGGTTGAGCTTATCGACCATCTGGTCAATCGACTTGTAGATGTTGTCAGTGGCCACCTTGGCCACCATCGGCGGCCCATGTCGCTCAATGTGGCCCGTGGCGATATATTGCTGTTGCTTTCCGTCCCGCTTGTTTTGGTCAAACTCCAGTTCAACCCGCAACCGCCCCAGTTGCGGATCGTGGTTAAAGAGTTTTTCGGCTTTTTCCGTAACGATGCGCTTGACCCGGTCTGACAGGTCGAAATGCACACCGGAGATAATGATCGCTTGTTCGTTCATATGCTCGGGAGGTATTTTTTTGGTTGTGAGCCCGTAAGAGAACGGGCACTTCCGAAGGCGGATCAGCACTTTGCTGGCCGTCACTACTTTAGTTGCACCATGAAGCTTGCCAGTTCCCTGCCAAATCGCGAAATCGCCGCCGTATTGGTCACCGGCGGCTCATCAGGAATTGGGGCAGCTCTCATCGCGCATCTGTCAGCGTGGCCCTCTCGTCCGTGGGTCGGCAACCTTTCTCGCTCGGTTCCGTCACCTTTCAGTAACATTCCCGTAACACACTACCCGGTTGACCTGACCAACTCGGTCGCTTTGGCGGAGGTCGCCGGGCGTTTACCGTCGGAGGTGGATGCTGCCGCCCCAAAAGGCCCCGTGGTGCTGATCAACAACAGCGGTTTTGGGAGCTACGGGGACTTCATGGAGCAACCGCTGGAGCGCCAACTGGCGATGATCGACCTCAACGTCCGTGCCGTGGTGGATCTCTCCGGGCGGCTGTTGCCCTGGCTGCGCCAGCGGGGGCCAGGCAGCGGCTTGATCAACATTGCCTCGACGGCCTCCTTCCAGGGCTGCCCGTCGATGGCGACCTACGCGGCCACCAAAGCCTTCCTCCGGTCGTGGAGCCTCGCCATCGACGCTGAGCTGCGTCCGCACGGCCTGCGGTCGCTGTGCGTCTGCCCTGGCCCCACCAAGACCAACTTCTTCCAAGCATCGGCCTTTCAAGGGGGCCAGGAACTCCCTGGCCAGCGCACCGCTGAGGCGGTTGCCGCCGATACCTGGAATGCGTGGCAACAAGGGAGGTCGTTGGCGATCTGCGGCCCAGCCAACCGCCTCGCCACCGGGGCGGTCAGCCTGCTTCCTAGTAGCTGGGCGGCCCGCTTGGCGGGTTTAGTGCTTTCGAAAGTGCGACCGAGCGGGAAGTGACTGACTTTCAGGGTGTTCCCTAACCGAGACACCCCTGACGGAGGAAAGCGTCCCTGGTGTTGAAAACAGGATCGTGGTTCAGGAAAGGGCGTCCTGGTTCAGGAAAGGGCGTCCTGGTTCAGGAAAGAGCGTCCTTTCTTCAACGGAGAGCGTCCTGGTTCATCGGAGAGCGTCCTGGTTGAATGGGGTCGCGTCCCTGGGATGGCTGGGTCAGCAAGGCCCCTGGGGGTAGCTGCCGAGCCACTTGACCATCGGGCACCACGTCCGAAGCTGGTGGATAGCCGCCTGCACGGCGGCATCCTGCCAATGGCCATCCAAGTCGATAAAAAAGAGGTAATCCCAGTTACGCTGGTGGCTCGGGCGAGACTCGATTTTCAGCAGATTGATCTGGCGTTCCGCAAAAGCCGAAAGCACCCGCGTCAAGGCACCCACCTCATCTCGGATCGACAGCAACAGGCTGGTGCGGTCTCGACCGCCCGCCGTCGGCCCAGAGCACTCCCGCCCGATCACCAAGAATCGGGTGACATTGTCGTGCCGATCTTGGATGCCGCGCTGGAGAATCGGCACGCCGTAACGATCCGCTGCGAGGGCACTGGCCACGGCCGCGACGCCCGGCTGGGTCGCCGCCTGCTGCACTGCCGCCGTCGTGCTGTCGAGTTCCACCTGAATCGCGTGCGGGAGGTGGCGTGAAAGCCAGATGCGAGACTGCAAGAGGGCCTGATCTTTCGACCGCACCTCGTGAATCTCGTTCAGTGGGCTCCGCGAGAGCAGGCATTGTTCAATCTCCAGGTAGAGTTGGGACACGATTTTCAACTCCGTCTCGGCCAGCAGGTCGAGGGAATGCACGACCATGCCCCCGGTGCTGTTTTCAATCGGGATAACCCCGTAATCGGCGGTGCGGCGCGTCACAGCGGAAAACACGTCGGCGATCGACGGGTGGGGCGTGTAACTGACCCGCGAGCCGAAGCTCTTCCGCGCAGCCTGTTCGGTAAAGGTGGCTTCTGGCCCTAGGTAAGCGATGGTCAGCGGTTTCTCCGCCGAGATGCTGGCCGAGATAATTTCGCGCCAGATATGGCGGATGGCCTCGGGCGTCAACAGCCCTCCATGCGCCGCACTATGGGCCGTCAGCTTGTTGAAGACCTGTTCCTCGCGGCTTGGCACGTAAATCTCGGCACCCTCGGCATGCTTGATGCGGCCCACCTCCACGGCGAGCTGCACCCGCTGGTTGAGGCGCTCGATCATCTCTCGATCCAGACGGTCGATCTCCCCCCGCAACGCCTCTAAATCCATCCCCATCCCCTCAGTATTACCCAGCCGCCCCTTTCCAAAGCAACGGAGAACTCTGGAGTCTCATCCGCAGGTCGCGAGGGAGACCGTGGGGCCTGGGCCTTAGGGAAGTTGCGAGGTCACGGCAGGGTCCAGGTGAGGCCGAGTTCGAGGTAACGACCTCGGGCGGGGTAGTAGTTGCCGTTAAACGCAGTGCTGGCGTAGCTAGTATTGAGCAGGTTATCGGCGATGGCAGTCAGCCGCGCATGGGTTCCGAGGCCGACCTCGGCGCGGAAGGCAAAAAGCCAGTGGTCGTCGAGCGGCGGTTCTCGGTTGGCGGTGTCTCCACCGGGAAACCGGCGGGGTAGGTAGTTGGTCTGCAGGGCCAGGCGGGTGTTAACCCAGGGGCGCACCCAGACTGCGCCGGTGCCCGTCAGCCAGGGGGCCAGGGGGACTTCCTTCCCAGCATCCGGCCCGCTGGTCAGCCGGGCATCGACCGCGTCGATCGCGGCGGTGAGACCCCAGGTGCCCCAATCGGCCTGCGCCATGGCATTGGCACCCAGTCGCCGAGTATCGGCGAGGTTACGGTTAAGGCGGGCGACGGGGTCGAAGGTGATCTCGCCTTCGAGCCACTGGGCAAAAACCGCCCCGGAAGCACGGAGCGGGCCGCGCTCCCACCGGCTGCCGACCTCGGCTAGCCAGCCAACCTCCGGCGCCAGGTCTTGATTGAAAGGATCCGCCAACGGAAAGCCCTGGAAGGCGGCGGTCTCATCGAGCGTCGGGTAGCGGTAGAGCCGGGCGGCGCGGAGCCAGAAGGACGCCAGCGGCTGCGGTCGCCAGAGCAAGGAGCCCTCCGCCGACCAGCCAAGCTGATGCAGCTCCTCCTGAAAGGCCCGCGCGGCGTCAACCTCCGGCTCCGGCCGAAAACTCGGGTTCGGCAGCGTAAACGGCGGGCGGTTGATGAGCCGAAACGGGTACACTTGATCGGCGATGGCCGGGCGGTAATCGGCATCGCTCAGGGCTGCTTCCACGCGACCGCCTAGGGCCACGGTCAGCGTCTCGGTGGCCTCCCACTCGGCCAGGCCGTAGGGCGCCACCGTCCAGCGCTTGGTGAAAGCCGTCTCACTCGCATAGCGGTAGCGATCATCAGGCAGAATGCCGCTGGCCAGGTATTGCGTAAACTCTATCGCGGCGTAGTTGACATCGAGGCCACCCTGCACGCGCCCCCAAGGGGTCTCCACCTGCTGCCGCGGGTTCACGCTGAGGCCGTATTGCCGGTTGTCCGCGTCGATGCCATCCAGACTCCAACGGGCATCGCGAAGCGAAAGGGCCGCCACCGCCTCCAATGCGCCGAAGGCGTTGGGCGTCGCCCAGCGGAGGTGGCTGCGGGTGCTAGATTCCGCAGTCCGTTCTTCACCACTGTTACTGGACTGCCGAGGGTCGTCTCGAAATTGGGCCTCGGTCAACGGGCCAGGAAACGAGCGGTCGGCATCGCGGTAGGACAGCCCAGCGTCCCAACGGCCTGCATCCAGCCCCCCTCCCGCCTGCACGGCTACCCCACGCGACCAACTGGCCGCATTTTCGCGAAAGCCCTCCTCCTCGCGCCCATCCACCGTGGCCGAGACGTAGCCAAAAAAGGGGATTTTCGTCGGACTTGAGCCCCTCGGGGACGGACCAGAGTCACTTCCTGCTGCCTTCGGCCCCGTCTGCTGCCCCGGCAATACCGCCCGACCCGTCAGCGAAACCGCCCGGGATCCATAGCTGCCCACCTGCGCCTGCCCGGAGACCCCTGGAGGTGCCTCCTGGCGGCGCGTGGTGATGCGGATGACCGCGGCCAAAGCCTGGTCCCCGTAGAGCACGCTCTGGCCGCCGCGCAGCACCTCCACGCGCTCAATCTGGCCAAGGGGCAGGGCCTGCCAGTCCAGGGTGCCCAAGTCCGCACGGTTGAAACGCACGCCATCGACCAACACCAGCACCCGCAGGCCACTGTTTTCCCCAAAACCGCCCAGAGAAAGCTCGGCATCGTCCGACCGGCCCGAAGTTGAGGTAAAAGTGACGTTGGCCTCACTACGGAGCACTTCTGGCAGGCTCGCTGAGCCGTAACGCTGTAAAACCTCCGCCGGGATTACGACGGCCTGCGCGGGCAAGTCGAAGACATCCCGCTCAAAGTTCCACGCCTCCACGGTATAGGTCGGCAAAGTCACCGCCTCGTCAGGCTCGGTGCCCAGGAGCACCGGCGGCTCTACCTCCCCGCGCAACGACGCCCCCATCGAGGCCATTCCCAAGACGATCCCGAAAATGCATCCACTGGAACCATCCCTGAAGCCCAACACGGCTCGATGAAAGTTTATTGTCACGCCACTGTCAACACCGAAGCCCTTTTGTTGCACGGGTCAAAACCGCAACTTTGCAGGGAGGCCCATCAACGTGCCCAAGCTTGCCGGAGCTTGTTGCCTTAGGGCAAGGCGACGGCGGGCAGCAAGACCTTGCCCCGCCAGGCGGTCGGAGTCGATGGGCTAGAGGTCGACCTCCGGTCGAGAGCATCGGAGCCAGTAGATGCTTCGACCACGTCTGCCGAACGCGGCCGGGATAGATCCTCTTCGACGGCGAAAAACCAGACCCGTTGCTGGGCCCGACCAGCGGCATCGAGGAGCGGGGCAACCCGTTCCAGCACGCTAGGCAGGGCCCGCTGACTGGCCTCAGTGATACTGGCCCGCCGAAGCACCCGAAGGTCTAGATACCAGCCATCGCTCAGCAGCACCGGGGATGAAGAACCGTCCGGAGTGGCCTGGATGGTGCCCGAGGCCACGAAAACCCCCTGGTGGGTTTCCGTGAGTTCAATTGCCAGCGCTGATGCCTCCGATTGAAGCGTCACCCCAGGGAGTTCCAGGCGCAGTCGCGAAGTGGGGTTGGGGGTCGCCCAGGTCACCGCAAAACGGCCGCGCTGAAAACCGAGCGTGGTGCGGGAACGGCTCGGCTCAAAAGCTCGGTCGTGCGCGAGGGCCTGCGAGAACCCTTTTTGCTCAAAAGTGCCCAGTGAGAACTGACTGGAAGCTGCTGCATAGAGCGCCAATCGCTGGGTGCCGACCAGCGCGAGCCCGGCCTGCTCACCCGCGTTGAGCTGGCGGGGAGATGCCTGGAAGGTTTCCCGCCGCCCAAAGCCATCGGGCGGAGTCGAGCTGGCGTCAGAACCGCAGCTATCAATAAACCACCACCCTGGCTGCCACGGTAAGGTCTCATCGAGCATAGAAAGCAGGCGGTCAACCTCCAGGCTGTTGCGTGGCGTGTCGGAGAGCGACCCGATCGCCGGTGACCGATTTTGGGCAAAAACCTCCGTCGCCAATCCGCACCCAAGCGCCAACAGAAGACCCAAGAATGAACCCCTGGTCGGCGGCCCAATCAAGGAAACTCGACGGTGAAACGACCACACTCTCGGTCTTGGCGTAGAACCACCGAAACGCACCGTCATTGCGCGGAGGTGCTGGGTCGAGTCAGAAGGTGAGGATTTTGGGTTCATAGCTCGGGAGCACGGAAAAACTACCGCCGATGATCTCAAGCTGGCGAGGCCAGTCGTCGCCAATTTCACCGCGATTCCGATCATCGCCGCAGCCTCGCCGAATGGCCACTCACCGAGTGGCCTCGGAAGAAAATTGCGCGGCCAGCCAGACCCCGGCTGAGGGGAGGTCTGCGTCGCCCAGTAGCCGATGCAAGGCTGCGGCCGTCTCGGCAGCCGCTGCTCGCGTCGGCAGAGCCGCATTCTCTTCACTTTCTTCAGGCCGGGTCGGTTCATTCCGCAACACCCCCGCCAAGGCGGTGGCTAATCTGGCCGGAGAGGCGGCGTTTTGAATAAACTCCGGGATCACACTCCGCCCCAGGAGGAGATTCGCCATGCCCAGAAACGGTACCTTCACCAAGGCCCGACCGAGGAGGTAAGTCACCGGGTGGGCCACGTAAATCAGCACACCTGGCACCCCCGCCCAAGCAACCTCCAGCGAGACCGTGCCCGAGGACATCAAGGCAGCCGCCGCCAGGTGGGAGGTCGTCTTAGAATTGACACGATGACCGACGCCGAAAGGCACTTCCTCGCTGCTGCTCTCCAAAAACCGATTGGCGGTCGTCGGCTCCATCGGTTCCAAGGCAATTTCGAGGCCCGAGGCGGCCACCAGCGCCCGAAGTTGCGACCCAATGGCCGGGCTAGGATAGAGGGCGACCACCCGCCTGGGCAAAGCGCCGTCCGCAGATTGCCGCTGCCACTGCGCGACCGCGGCCAGCATCCGGGGGAAAATACGGCTCACCGGTTGCGCTCGGCTACCGGGCAGCAGGAGGATCGGTCCACCCTCGCGGTAGCAAAAACGGGCGGTCTTTCCCCGTTTTGCCAGAGGATGTTGCACCACCGTCACCGGCAGGGAGGTATCCGCGTAAACCGCCTTTTCAAAAGGAAAAATCACCGCCAGACTCTGCAGGAGCTTGGCCATGGCAAAGCGACGGTGCGCCTTCCAAGCCCAGAGTTGCGGGCCGATATAGGCGCAGACGCGGATCGAGCCGCCCCCCGCGACCGAGAGGCCCTCCTCAGCGAGGCGTTTCGC
>DAIQNO010000029.1:0-11443 GCA_036788355.1 Opitutales bacterium
CGGTGGATGGCCAGCCGGTCGATGGCCGCTTTCCCGAGCAGCTCCCGCCGATCCTCCACACCCTGGCCACCCGACCGGTCGGCACCCCGGTGACCCTCACCCTCAAAACCCGCGACGACTCCCGCGAGGTTACGGTGATTACGGAGCCGCTGGAGAGCCGCGTTGGCGCCAAGGAAGCTTTCGAGCGATGGGGCCTCGCGGTGCAACGGATTTCCCGAGCCGTCGCCCGGGAGGAAAAGCTGGGCTCGACGGACGGCGTCCGCGTCATCGGGGTGCAACCAGGCTACCCCGCAGCAGAGGCGAACCTGTCCCCAGGGGACGATATTCTTTCCGTCAATCGCGTCCCGCTGACCTCCCTGGCCCAGCTCCAGGAGCACTACGACGCTTACCTTGCCAACCCCGACCGGGTCTTGCTGGAGATCCGGCGCAATTACCAGGTTTCCTTCCGCGTTTTGCGGCCCCGCGAGCCCTAATTTTCCCGCCTCGCCGTCGCGAGAGTCGGCACCGCACCTCCGAAATCAGAGTCGACCGGCGACCGCTGGCCGACGACCGAGAAGGCCAGCTTTACCCGCCGAACTGGCGCGTTGGGGTCCGGCGCGGCACTGTAAAGTCCAGTGTCGCGAGTGGTGGCACCGTCAGGGCCGGAAGGCCGGCCAGCGGGTGCACCCCCAGCCAGCGCGACTGTCGTTCCGCCGTGGTCTCGGCCAGAAGCACCGGTGCGGCCTCAAAAGGGGTCGGGTTGGTGACCCGCAGCACGATCTGTTGCGGTGTCACCTGCTTCAATTGCACGAAGACATGGTCGATCACGGCCAATTCGAGGGTGTCCGTGTTCAAGATCATCCCCGGCACCTCGGCAATGGTGTTCAATACCGCCGATTCCGACCAGCAGGAGCCGCCGAAAATCTCCCCCACGCCGATTTCTTCCCACGGCTCGCCGCGCACCTCCCAGTCACTGAGGTTAATGCGCTCGTTGACCCAGCCCGCAGGCATCACCTTCCAGCGCTTGCCCTCCCGGACATCGGGGATCGGACGATCCTCCCGGCTGACGTATTGCGGCAGGCTGCGAGCAATATCCCGGATCAGATCGAGCCAAATCGCGTCTCCCGTGGCCCGCCAGAGCTTCAGGATCGAGGCCCCGGACAGCGTGCAGATGCCGGGCGCGGAGTGCTTATTCTGCACATTGGCCCACACGGTGCCCGTCGTCAGCATGTCGAGCTGCCCAAAGGTGCTCTGCGGTGGGAAACGGAAATCGTAGCTAGTCACCCAGGTGGCACAGTAGGCCGCGGCACGGGTGCTGGCGTCCACCCACTCGGGTGCGCCGCGGGATTCTTCCATCAGCACCACGAAGCTCTCCAGCAGGGCCGCTGCCGACTCGCTATCGACGTTCTGATGGATGTCGCCGGGGCCACCCATGGTCAGCCCCTTGGCCAGAAAGTGGTCGCGGAAGCGTCGCGCCGAAGCCTCAGCGACCTCAAAGTAACGCGGCTCCTTAAAATACCGGGCCGCCAGGGCCAGCCCCCCTGGGGCCAAAGCGGCCGCGCAACTGCCCCCAAGGTGCACCGCTCCGGTCTGCTCATCGACGTAGTGCGGCAGGTGCCCACTCTCCTCCCACACCTTGACGAAAGCCTCAGCGAGACCGCGGGCCGCCGCGACCCAGGCGGCGCGGGGCGGCACATGCGGAGGGCCCACCTCCAGGTGCAGGAGCGTCTTCATCAAAAAGTAGAACGTATCGCCGCTGTAGCGGAGGTAACTCGGACGCCCCTCATCATCCCAAGTGCCTTGAAAGTAACGGTTGCGGACGAAACCGCTAGGACTGACCGACTGCACAATAAAGTCCCAGGCCCGCAAAGCGCAGTGAAAGCTCGTCGCATCCCCCCGGATCAACAGCGGCCACACCGTATTGGGCCCGCCAACCCAGCCCGTCTGAAAATCCTGCGAAGACGACTCCCGCATCCCCACCGACCAATAGCCCTCCGGCTCGACCCAGTTTTCCCGGTGGTGCTTCTGCTCAATCAGGCGAAAGGCCGCGCGAAAGGGCAGGTCGGCCCGCTCACGGATGGGTGCCCAATCCTTACGCACGCGGACAAACTCTGCGTATAGTGCCTCCGGGCCCGCCGCCGCAAAAGGATAGATCGTGACCCGGAGGCTGAACGTCTCCCCTAGTTCGAGGGTCATCGGCCGCTGCGCCAGCGGCCCGCGATAATTATACTTCCCGCCCTCCCGCACCCCGGGGCTCTTCAAAATAACCTCGGCTTGGTCGCGGGCCTCGCTTTCGACGACCTCCAGGGCATGATCGCCACGGCAGGTGCCCTGGTCGGTAACGATCAACAAGCCCCGCTCGGACAACGGAGAAAAGACCCCCACCGCCGGCGTCGAGCAGTCCCCAGTCAACACCTGCAGGCGACTCGGCCCCGGCCCGTGAGTCAGGTGCGGAGCCCGCGAGAGCTGGATCCAGTTCTCAGGATCCGGTGCCGGGTTAAAGGGAACCCCAGGCGGGCGCCCTCGATCCAGGGGAAAGCGGTTCCCCTGATAGACGCAGGCCGGCAGAAAGACCCAATCAGCCTCGCTCCACGCCGAGAAGGCCCAACTCAACCCTAAGGCCACGTCGGCGACCCGGCCGGCGATCACGGTGAAGTCGATCTCCAAGCGAAACCCATCGCGAGCCACTCCTTGGCAGCGCACGGCCGCTCTGACCCGGCCACCGGAAAAGCCCAACTCAGCTCCATCGGCGCAGGGCACGGTCGCCACCCGAGATTCCGACTGCCGACCGGCCTCGCCAGCATACTGAAGGCCAATCAGCGACAATTTAACAGACTGGGGCGCAAGAGATTCAGCAAGATTCATCGGGGAAACGTCGGATTTAGGGCAAAAATGGGCTATTCCCGAGATGATTGACAAGACGCAACCACCCGATCGTTACACATTTTCAAATTGGACTCCAAGGCACCGGGCGCAGCCACCCACGCTGGTTCACCCGGCGCCTCGCCTGCCGCTGATGGCGGAAAGTTGCTCAGGCACCCGGCCCAGTCTTGCTTAACCAGGTTGGCCCGTTTAAAACAAGTCCTCTAAACTGCCCATGACCGAAACTGCCCCCATCCTGATTATCGGCCATAAAAACCCCGATGCAGACTCGATCTGCTCGGCCATCGCCTACGCCGCCTTTAAGCAAGATTCCGGTGAGGTGGGGCACTACGAGGCCGCCCGCTGTGGCAATTCTAACGCCCGCATCGACGCCATCCTCCGCCGCTTCGAAGTGCCCCTGCCCCGTCTCGTCACCGATGTCACCCCCCGCGTGCAGGACATTGCCCGGACCAGCGTCATCAAAACCACCGCCGAGGCCACCTGCGGCGAGGCTCTGGAACTGATCGATGAACATGACGTCCGCGCCTTGCCCGTGGTCGATCATCAGGGGCGCCTCCAGGGGCTCGTTTCGATCTTCTCGCTCGGAGAGTTTTTTATCCCCAAGCCCGCCGCTCCGAAGCAGATGCGGCGGGTGCTGACGCGCATCGCCGACGTGGTGCGCGTACTCCGTGCCCGCCCGCTAAATCTCGTCGATCCGGACCGCACCGAGGAACTCTACGTCCGCGTGGGCGCTATGGACATCCGCTCCTTCGGTCGTTTTACCGAACAAGAGGGCATCCATGCCCGCAGCAGCATTATCGTCGTCGGTGATCGCTACGACATCCACCACAAGGCCATCCAGGCCGGTGCGCGATTGATTATCATCACTGGCAACCTGGAGGTGGAACCGGAGATCCTTAAGCTCTGCCAAGAGCGCGGCGTGAGCCTCATCGTCAGCCCCTGGGACTCCGCCACCACCTCCTGGCTGGTGCGCTCCGCCACGCGACTGGAGCGGATGATCGACACCAAGGTCGTCACCTTCGGCATGGAAGAGAAACTGGCCCAGGTGCGCCGCCGCGTGTCGCAGAGCTATTCCCCGCTGTATTGCGTCGTCGATGACGACAACCACCTCTGTGGCGTGTTCTCCAAAACCGACCTCCTCAAGCCCATCAACCGGCAGCTCATCCTGGTGGACCACAACGAGCTTGGCCAGGCCGTCAATGGGGCTGCGGAGTGCGAGATTCTGGAGATTATCGACCACCACCGCCTTGGCAATGCCACCACCGCCCAGCCCATCCGCTTCCGCAATGAGGTCATCGGCTCGACCTCCAGCATCATCGCCAGCCTCTACCGGGAGCACCAGCGCACCCCCTCCGCCGCCATCGCGGGCATCATGATGGCGGGCCTTATCTCCGACACCCTCAACCTCCAGGGCCCGACGACCACCGCCCGCGACCGCGAGCTGCTGGCCTGGTTGGCCCCGATCGCCGGAACGGAACCCGGCGACATCGCCAAACTCATCTTCGAGTCCGGCTCCGTCGTCCTCAATAGCAGCCCCACCGACATCGTCACCGCCGATCAAAAGCTCTACGAGCAAAACGGTTTCCGCTACAGCGTTTCCCAAGTCGAAGAGCTGGGTTTTGCCAACTTCTGGAACCGGGCCGACGACATCCTGGCGGCACTCGAAGACTTTCGCCAGGAAAAGCAACTGCACTTCGCTACCTTGCTGGTCACCGACGTCAACCGGCAAAACTCTATCCTGCTCTTCCAGGGCGATGAAGATGTCCGCCGAGCCATCACCTTCAGCCGCAGCGAAAAACCGCTGACCTACGACCTTCCCAACCTGGTCTCCCGGAAAAAGCAGGTCATCCCCTACTTCACCCAACTTTTAGAAGCCCTGACCCCTCCGGAATAAGCGGCGGTGGAGCCGCTTAGTCGATAGGTTTTCTGAGTGGTAACCACCAGAAACCGCCGAGACCTGGAAAACGCCTAAGGCTGTCCCCTAGCGCTTCCGCGGCCCAAAACTCCGCACCGGAGCATTCCGCGGGGCCGTCACGTTGCGCAAGCGATAAACAATCCGACCCTTGTTGAGGTCGTATTTACTCATCTCCATCTTCACCGTATCGCCCGCCGTGATCTTGATGAAATGCTTCCGCAACTTACCCGAAATGTTGGCCAAAACCAGGTGGCCATTGGCTAATTCGACCCGGAACATCGTTCCCGGTAGTACCTGCTTAATTTTACCTTCAACTTCAATGACATCGTCGGACATAGGGAACAATTCTGGATTTCTGGGGGACTCGTTAATGCGGTGCTGAAAACTCTGGGAAAGTTCTGATTTCGCCAGGAGGATCGGCGATTGCCGCTCCGAAGTCGAGCGAAACCGCAAAACCGCCTCGGAAAGTTGCTTGACGCCCATTTTGCGAGGCGCGGGCCGACCAATTTTTCGCCCGGAGCCAGCGACGGCTGCGGCAAGACCGCAGTCGCGGAGATCCTCCCTGGAAGGTAGGGAACAGAAGCTCCCCAACTCCGCCAGGCGAAAACCGGGTGGCACCTGCGGAACGGTTCAAAATCCCCCCAAAGCACGGTTGCACCGCCCCCGGCGTGGCCTCTTGATGACAATGATGCCGCCTAGCGATCTTCACGCAACGACGACCACCCGACTCCAGGTCAAGGTCGCCCACGGTCTGCGGGATTACACGCTGCTCGATTCTGGCGACGGGATGAAACTGGAACGCTGGGGCCGCTATACCCTGGCCCGGCCCGACGGCCAAGTCATCTGGCCAAAACTCCATCCGGAGCGCTGGCACCCGGTCGATGCCCTTTTTCAGAAGAGCGGGCGAGACTCCGATGGCTGGCGGATCCACCACCCCGACCTCCACCGAGGCTTCCCCTTCCAGCACGGGCCGCTCCAGTTTCGCCTGGAACTTTCCCCCTTCAAGCACACGGGGGTCTTTCCTGAACAAGCCGCCAACTGGGACTGGTTGGGTGCGCGCGTCCGCCAACTGCGCTCGCTGGGGCACCCCACCCGCATCCTCAACCTCTTCGCCTACACCGGCGGTGCCACCCTGGCCTGCGCCGCTGCCGGAGCCGAAGAGGTGGCCCACGTGGACGCCTCGAAACCGGCCATCGCCTGGGCCAAGGACAACCTCGCGCTCTCTAACCTCGCGCAGGCCCACGTCCGGTTTCTGCTCGACGATGCCCTCAAGTTCGTCGAGCGCGAACAACGGCGCGGGCGGACTTACCAAGGCATCATCCTCGACCCGCCGGTTTACGGACGCGGCCCTAAGGGTGAAAAATGGCAGATCGAGGACACCCTGGAAACCCTGTTCCGTCAGCTCCAGCCGCTCCTGGATGCCCGAGCCGGCTTCCTGCTGCTCAACGCCTACACCACTGGCCTCTCGCCCCTGGGTCTCGGCAACCTGCTGCGCCACACTTTCGGGCCAGAGCCTACCTTGGAAATCGGGGAGCTGGCCCTCCCCCACGCCAACGACCCCCGCCTGCTGCCCACCGGCATCTACGCCGCCCTGACCACCGGACTTCCGACGCTGGAACTCTGAAAACGCTCCCTCAGAGCGACTCCTCAACCTCGGAAACCCGCTGGCACCGAAGCGCCAACTTCGACCATCCGAGAGCGGATCTTCTGGATGCCCTCCTTCGGGAAAATACCTTTCTTAGCGACGTGGAGCGTTTTCAAGGCGTCGGCCACGTGCGCCGTCAGGATCACGAAGAAAAGGAAACCAACGTCGCCCCAGGTAACCGGCGGATAATCCTGATAAGGAGACGCTTCCGCCGGAACGACCCCAGAGGTCATCGCGATCAAGCTAAAGATTGCCCCGATCCAGACAAAGATCATCGCGAAAACCTCGAGCAAGCCTACCCAACTGCCCAGGTAGAGATCCCCAAGGCCCGGGAAAATCAAGGAAAACATCGCCGCCATCCGCGGGGTCTTGAACGCGCAACCGCACCCTGGGCAGGCCTTGGTATGGGGGTCATCAATCTCCGTGTAGCACTGCGGGCAGAGATTGATTATCGATCGACGACGAGCGGGCGGCCCTGCATTGGCGGCCACGAGCGGCTGCACGACTTCCTTGATGAAGGCACGGTCCTGCCTGCTCACCCGCGCAAAACTGATCTGTTTACCGTTGTAAAACTTCAGCGTTACGGAGCCACTCAGACCCGAGGCTTTAACCTCTTTCACATCCTCGTAATTGATCTGTCCAACGAAGCGACCGAGAGCCTTTTTACCCTCCAAGTGCACGAGAATGATCCGCTCAGGGGTAAAAATAAACGCGTTATGGTTGTAAAAATACACCAAAAAACCGATGAAGTATTGTTCAATGAGATTGTTTTTAATCCCGTCAAAAAGATAAAAAACCCGCTCGCCAGGATGCAACACCGAGCGGATAACCCGGTCGAGTTTCCGCAGTTGTCGGATCTTCAGTCGCCCCAGCCGGCGATCGCTCCCCTTGGCGATCGAAAACATCTGGCCAAAAGCATAGGGCGAAGCCTCGGGCGACATTTCGAGGAGTTGGGCGGGCTCCTTGACTTCCGCAAAATTAACGGTCGAAGGTTGGAGCGAAGCCACGCGAGTCATGGGTCGTCACTATGGAAACCAGCCCCGGCAGGTCGAGGAAAAAGTCTAACAGGATCTGTGACAATCTCATGTCGGAGCGATGGTTGATTGAACATTTCAACCGCCGTCGTTATTCCAGCCCGCGTGACTGGAAGGCTCTGCGACGGTTAGCCTAGTCGCAAAAAATCGGTCCCGATTCTTAGGCCCCCACCCCCGCTCCCGTCCGGCTCAAAGAGTAAGATCCGATCGGATTGCCGAAAGATGCGATCAGATTGCTTCGTTCAGGCCGTCCGCTTGGCGATGCTCTTAAAGAGACCGCGCCGACTTTCCGCCGCGCAAAACGCCAGAAACTCGCGTGCTTCTGCGGTAGAGAAGCCCGCTGCGTCCGCAGGGTCGATTTCCAGACTCTGCCAGGCGTTCTGCGCGGGTGAACCCGCAGCGATGAACACCGCCCGGTAAGCGCGGCGCAACTCGGCCACGACCTCCCGCGAGACGCCCCGGCGCTTTAAGCCCACCAGATTGAGCCCGGCGGCCCGGCTGTAGTCCTCCGTCATGGCAAAAGGCGGCACATCGTGGGCCACTCGACTGCCGCCAGAGGCCATCACACCGCGCCCGACGCGGACATGCTGGTGAACCATCGCGCCACCACCCAGAAAGGCACCCTCCCCGACCGTCACAAAGCCCCCCAGCGCCACCCCATTGGCGAGGATCGCCCCGGCTCCCACCGCGCAATCGTGGGCGACATGGCTCTGGGCCATCAGGTAGGCCCCCGCACCCACCACCGTCGCCCCGCCCGGTCGCGTGGCCCGATGCACCGTCACCGCCTCCCGTAAGACGGCTCCGGGGCCGATTTCGACGTAAGATTCCACCGCCGGATCAAAGTGCAGGTCTTGCGGATCGCCGCCCAGGACGGCGTGCTCAGCCACGCGGACATCCTCACCCAGGCGCACCCCGCGCTTCACCACCGCGTAGGCCGCCACGAGGCACCCAGGGGCCAGGATGGCCCCGTCTTCGATGATCGCCGTCGGATGCACGTTGCCCGTTGCCATAACGTCAAATCTGCGGCCCAGAACCGCCCTCCCGCAACTCCGATCAGCACCCGCCGCCTCAACCTCGCCCCAGCACCCGACGACTCAACCTCGCGCCGACAACGCCCGTGATGCCCAAGTCGTGCGAAAACGTCGATCGGCCACGCCGACTATAGCCCGGAAAGAGGACAGCGTGCTTTTCAGAACGATAATCGGGTTGCCCTCCTGCCGCCGCCGGTAGTGAAATTGCGGGCGTTGATTCTGCGGCGCGGGGTCTCTTGGCCACTGGGCCGATCACGCCCCCCATTCCACCCTTTCCCGTTCACCACCCCCACCCGACACCTCCGATGATCGAGTCTTTTGAACTGCTGAAAGCTGAATTGCCCTGGGTGCTGGGAGCTTTCGTGTTCCTTTTCGGAGCGTGTTGGGGCAGCTTTGCCAACGTCGTCATCTACCGCACGCCACTGGGTAAGTCGGTCGTCAACCCACCCTCACATTGCTTCAGTTGTGGAAAGCGGCTGGCCTGGCGGGATAACCTGCCGGTCTTGGGGTGGGTGCTGCTCCGCGGACGGGCCCGCTGCTGCGGAGCCCCGTTCAGTCCGCGCTACGCCCTAGTCGAGGCCCTGATGGGGCTGCTCTTTGTGATGGCCTGGTGGACCTTGCCGCTGCCGGTGGCCGTGGCCGGCTGGCTCTTCATCTTTCTGCTGGTGGTCGGCACCTTTATCGACTGGGACACCATGGAGCTACCTGACTTCGTGACGGTGGGCGGCGCGGCCGCGGGAATCATTGTGTCGTTTCTGGTGCCCGGTCTCCACCTGACACCGAGCACGCTGGCCACCTCCCTGTTGCCGCAGGTGGAGTCGGGAGTCTGGTCGATGCTCGGCGCGGCTTTCGGCTCCGGAATGCTGCTCTGGATCGCTCTCTTTGCGGAAAAGCTCCTCCGCAAGGAGGCGATGGGCTTCGGCGATGTCGTGCTGATGGGTGCCATCGGTGCCTTCTGCGGCTGGCAGGGAGCCGTTTTCGCCATCTTTGGGGGCTCCGTGATCGGCGGCTTCGCGATTGGCACCTTGATGGTCATCAACCAGCTCACCGGGTGGGAGTTGACCCCCGGAAAGGTCGAAAAAGCCACCCCTTTGAACCCACCGCCACCCACCGCACAGGCCCCCGCTAAACCCGCTGACCTCGACGGCCGGACAGCTGGAGCGACCTCGGAGCGCGCAACGCCGCCACCTGCGTCCATTCCTGAAGCCCCCCTTTCCGCAGAAGCACCCGACCCGCTGGATGCACCCGAGGTGCCGCCGATGGCCACCTCGGAAAATCCGCTGGAGACGGCGCCGACGGCGACCCCCTCCGAGGCGCCGCCCGAAGAGAAGCCTGCCCTGGGCGTCGGCATGGCCATCCCCTTCGGCCCTTGGCTGGCGGCGGGTGCCCTGGTTTACTTCCTCGTGCTGCGAGGGCCCGTGGACCGTGCCCTCAATCAGGTCGCCGCCATCCTCCTCGGCCACGACTTCTAGCCCCCCGAGCGGCTCAGCCGCGATCAGCGGAAAGCTGGCCTAACTCCGGCCAAAAACCGCCCCCGCAGGCCGATTCTGCCGTCCGGTTCCGCCCGCCAGGACGCCGCCCGGAGGGCTACCCTGGGGCGGCTTTAACCACTGCTGGGCCGGTTCTTACCACCAGTGCGGGTCCGTTAACCCGGAACCCCGACGCGTGTGCCTAGCTGCACCTGGAACCGACTGCCAAAGTGGGCCGGGTGAAGCAGACTGCGAACATGGCTCCGCTGCACCGCCGTGCCGGACTCGATCAGGCGCTGCAACACCCGGGAGGCACGGTGGACGAAAAACGCCTCCTGACTTTGGACTTCGGCCACCCGGAATCGATGCCCCCGGAGCACCTCCGCGAGGCGATCCCAGGCCACGTCGCTGGTCAGGTCCTGCTCGCCCGGTCGGGCCAGTAGATCCGTCACCTGCCGGTGTCGATAATAACCCCGTGCCGTGCCCTGCGGCACTGCCCCAGCCAGCTCTTCCCAGGTTTTACCGTAGTCGAGGCACAACCAGACGCCCTCCCACGGCTGCTGAACGAGGGAAGCCAGTAGCACCTCCGCCTGCCAGGCGTAGTCAAAGTGGTAGCCCTCGGGCGCCAATTTCGGCAGCCGCTCGATGACCGCCTGAGCGTCGTTAGACGGTTCCGGGAGCATCACCTCGACCAGCCCGGCGGACGGGCCACCACCCGGCCCCATCGCGACCCCCAGCTCCCGCCAGCGACCCCCATAAAACACCAACCGCACGCAGGGCTGGGCGTCCAGCAACTCGTTGGCCACCACCACCGCCCGCGGCGGCAGAGTCATCGCCTCGCCAAATCCGACCCGTTGATAGCCGCCAAAAGGCAACGTCACCCCGGAAAACGGCTCCACGCCGGGCTCCGCCCCCAGCTCCACCAAGGTAAACGCCTCCACCGGAACCCCCGGAAAAGCCCGTTCCGCCTCGCCCACCAGGCTCGCCACCACCAACTCCCCAAAAACCGGCCCCAAGGACGCCGCGGTGTAGAAATCCCGCTCCCCGGAGCGTCCCACGCGACCCGTCGGGCGCGTATAGTAACCAACGCCGGGCGCGTAGAGGGCCATTTCCATGAACTCCGCGAAGGGCATCGCCTCCCGGCCCCGTAGCTTCAACCGAAAGCACCCCGCAAAGTCCTCCCCGGCCACCTCCCTCGGGACAGAAACTTCCCCCAAAAGGGCCATCTGACCCGGCTCGGACGACCTTAGCGGGAGGCTGCTCTCTTCCATGACAGCCAGGAAAACAGGCCCGAGCATCGTCACGCGAGGCCAAAGCTCCGTCTTTGACCGCAATTTCACGATTTTAGACCCCATGCACCGCGCTTGGCCCGCCCCCTGCTGCCCAAGGGGTGATGAACCTCGATTTCGCCACCCGTTTATTCCAAGGCAACCCCGCTGGTCTTGCTCAGCCAACCCGGAAGCCGTCCCCACGCCTCGCCCGCTGGA
>DAIQNO010000029.1:11453-14779 GCA_036788355.1 Opitutales bacterium
GGATCGGCGCCGTATTGGGCGTCTCGGGTGCCACCGCCACCGCTGAGCTGACCCCAGTGCATTTCCAGCTCGATTGGATTTACAACGCCCAATTCGCCGGGCTCTACCAAGGCATTCAGCAAGGCTACTTTGCGGAAGCCGGACTGGAAGTCACCCTGATCGAAACGCAGAAGAGCATCGGCGTCGTCGAGGCGGTCGTCGCGCAACCGGGCATCGCCTTCGGCTCCTCAGAGGGCAACGTCCTTCTCGGTGCCCGGCAACAGGGCCAGCCAGTGGTCGCCCTCGCCGCGATGTTTCAAGGCAGCCCGATGGGCTGGATGTCCCTCGCGGAAACCGGCGTCACCTCCGTCGCCGACTTCACCGGAAAGCGCGTCGGCATCCATGCCGACGGCACCAAGGTCCTCGCCGTGGCCCTCGCTCAGGAAAATCTGAACTTTAACAACGTGGTGATGACCGAGGTGGGCTACGACCCTCAGATCCTTCTCGATGGCTCCGTCGATCTGATGCAGGCCTATTACCTCGACGAGTTTGTCGCTCTCCAGAAGCTCGCCCCCACGCCGCCCAACTTCCTTTTCGCCAAAGATAACGGCTATGAATCCTACTCTCAGGTGCTCTTCACCACCGAAGCAACCCTCAAGGACCACCCGGAAATCGCCGCTGCCATGCTGGAAGCCTGCCGCCGTGGCTGGCAATACGCCCTCGACCATCCTGGGGAAACCATCGACCTGATCCTCGCCCGCTGGAACCCAGGCCTCGACCGCGACTACCAGCTCAGCTCGCTGCAGAAGATCGCCGAACTCGTCCGGCCCGACGGCACCACCATCATGCCACTGATGAGCATCGAAGCGTGGGCCCGCTCCCAAGCCGTTTTTCTGCAATACGGCATCCTCGAAGGCCCCGTCGATCTCGCCAACTTCGTTTACCAGCCCTAGCCGACACCACCCCTCACCGGAGACAGTGTCTCCCGTCGTGCCTCTGCTCCAGGCCCAGAGCCAACCGGCTCCGTGTGGACGGGCTCAATTTGGACGGTAACTGCCCGCCAGCTGCACCTCTGGCGTAGCTCCGCCACCGACACCTAGGCAGCTTTCGGGCGCGCCCAGAAGGGCCACCGCAGGCGACTGCTTGCCTTCCGGTCAACTACCAGCGACAATCATGGAATGCCCGCCTCCACGCCTTCCACGCCCTCTAAACCCCTTCTCGACACCCTCGAAGCCCTCCTCGGGCAAGTCGTGCGGCCTGCTGCCACCCCAAGGTCAACCTCGCTCGGCGAGACCCTGCAGGCACTCGACACATTTCTGCTCGATCACCGCGCCGGCCTCCCCCACGACCTCATCCATTACCTGGAGCGTCGCAGCTACCAAAAAGCCCTCGCCTACCTCCACAGCAACGGCACCCTCCCGCACCAACGGTAGCCGCTGCCCACAATCCGTGTTCTTCGCTGGTCGTCGCCGAGAGCTGAACGGCCGGAGCTGCTAGGCCAGGGTTGTGGCGTGGCGGAAACGGCTTTTCCCATCCCGGCCATCAAAACATCGGCCTAACGCCCAGGCTCCTTTACTCTGGAGACTTCCACTGGTCGCTCCTTTTCGGTGAGAACGACCGTCCGACAGGCATAATCCACCAGGCTTTTTCGGCGTCGATTGATGAAGGGAATAAAGAACCCGAGCCAGAGGATCGGGTGGGCAAAAAAGCAAAAGAGTTTAAGCGAGCAGCGAACGGCTTGGCGCAGGGGGGTGCAAGGCACCGCTCCCGTGTCATCCGACACCCAAATGCCGACGATTTTTTGCCCCAGGGTGGCGGAACGACCCGATAGGCTGGCCAGCCAGAGGGTCAGCCAGGCGACGAAAAACGTCAGCCCTTGGGCAAAAGTCAGCATCCGCACCAGCGGCCCATCGGTCTGGAGGGCTGCTTCCAAGGCCGCCTGGCCCGCCTGGGAATCCGCCGAGGCGGTCTCGAGGATCGCGGAAAAAGCTGCCAGGCCCTCGGGATGCGTCAGCGGGAGCTGCAGCCGCAAGATGGCGAAAGACAGCCCGAGAGCCAGAACGAGGTCCAGGCACAGGGCCAGGGCCCGCCGCCAAAAGCTCGCCGGTTGACCGACTATGGTGAGGGCCCGACGCGCCGCGAGCAGCTTTTCGGGTGGTCGGTCCTGCGGGGAAACCGTTTCCGTGGGTGGGGTCGGGGTGGTCATGGCTGTTGGGCTTGGCGTTGGCAGGCCAAAACCGTGTTCTTCATCAACATGGCAACGGTCATCGGGCCGACGCCGCCGGGCACCGGAGTGATCGCGGAGGTGAGCGGTGCCACCGCCTCAAAGTCCACATCGCCGACAATCCGGTAGCCCTTTTTCGCGGTCGGGTCGTCCACCCGGTTAATGCCGACGTCGATCACGACGGCTCCCGGCTTGACCATCTCCGCCGTGATGGATCGGGGCCGTCCGAGTGCGGCAATGACGATATCGGCCTCGCGGACGGCACTGGCGAGGTCGGCGGTTCGGCTATGGCAGACGGTGACGGTAGCGTCACCCCCCTCCCCCTTTCGCATCAACAGCAGGGCCACCGGTTTACCCACGATCAGGCTGCGACCGACCACGACAACCCGCCGACCCTTGGTCGGCAGTTGGTGCCGGTGCAGCAGCTCCAAAATCCCGGCGGGGGTGCAAGAAACGAAGCCGGAGCCATCTTCCTGGCAGAGCTTGCCCAGATTGATGCTGCTGAAGCCGTCCACGTCCTTGCCGGGGTGAACTGCGTTAAAAATGACCCGCTCGTCGATATGCGGCGGCAGCGGGGCCTGCACGAGAATGCCATGAACGCTGGCGTCGGCATTGAGGGCCGCAATCTGACTGAGGAGTTCCGCTTGGGAGGTCTCAGATGGCAAGGCGTGCACGTCACTGGCCACGCCAATTTCGGCGGCCACGCGGTGCTTTTTATTGACGTAAAAAACCGACGCGGGGTCTTCACCGACGCGGACAAAGACCACCCGGGGGCGCACCGGAGCCATCGCGGCGACTTCAGCGGCCAATTCCCGCAAGATGGCCTCCGCCGTGGCATTTCCGTCGATTAACATCATAATGCCAAGGTCTGGCAGGCTTCGGGGTGTCGGGGAAAGGTTAAAGAGATAGCCTTGGCAAGAAATGTCAATTACACTAGGGTCTTCGCGGCATCGTCTTTGGCCTCCGATCTCGCTGAGAAGGGCCTTGATGGGTCTGTTTTCTTTCGGTGGTCTCTTCGAGGTGAGGTTTAGTTAAATGGTTACATCGGGAACAGCATCGGATTCTATCCGGGCAGATCAGCTCGTTCTCAGCCGGGGATTGGCGCGATCGCGGGCGCAGGCCC
>DAIQNO010000030.1:0-14017 GCA_036788355.1 Opitutales bacterium
AAACGCGCTGTCTGGCTGTTTCAGAACCACCGGCAGGCCCATTATCGTGGCCACGCGATCCAGGTTGCCCTTATGGACGATCATGGTGCGGGGGGCAGGCACCCCGGCCCGATAGATGGCCTCCTGGAGGAAGACCTTGTTGGTGCAGCGGAGGATGGACAGCGGGTCGTCGATGACCACCAGGCCCTCAGCCTCGGCGCGGCGGGCAAAGTGATAGGTGTAGTGGTTGACGGCGGTGGTGGCGCGGATAAACAGCGCGTCGAAGGTGGCCAGCTCCGCAAAGTCGTGCCGGGTGATGCGGTGCACGCGCAGGCCGAGACGTTCCCCGACCTCCTCAAACTTCAAGAGACCCTCTTCGTTGGAAGGCGGGGCGGGCTCCGTCGGGTCCACTAGCATCGCCAGATCATAGCGGATGGTGGACTTTCTCCGCGCGGGGCGTCGCGCATTGAGGAAGGCCCGCACGGCATCGTGGACGAAGTCGCGCTGGTCTTCGGGAACGTCCTGGAGGGCCAGCGGCGTGACGCCGACAAGTTCCCAGGCGCCATCCGAGCGGCGGAAGTCCATCCGCAGCATCGGTGCCGGGAAAAGGTCGGCCAGCTCTTGAGCTAAGCCCTGCAGGGCTTGGTCGAGAACTTTCCCAAAGTAGATCGGCAGCGAGAAGCGATCCTCCCCGCGACTTTTCAGAGCGCGTTGGATGGTCGGGGCGACATCGTGGCCCAGCGCACGGCGCAGGGGCCGCATCGTGAAGTCTTGCACCGTGGCCACGGTCGGGATGGGGCGGTGACCGCGAGCCTCGGCCAGCAGCGACACGTAATACCCGGTGCTCTGGTAGGCGTAGGAACGGCAGAGGTTCAACACCCGCAGCCGCCGACGCTCCGCAAAACTGGGTTCTGCCAAGTAATCGCGCGAAGACACGACCTCCGCCTCCGGAACCGCCAACGTCCAGCGCTTCACGTTATCCACTACCATCAACCAGGCCATGAGAAAGCTCAGGACTGTGAACCGCCCGTCGAGCTTGGGCGAGGGTGATTTTTGGGCAGAAATCGAGGAGGGAACAAGGCTGCTCTGGCTGCATTTTAGCGCTTCTCTGCGACCTTCCCGGAAAGGGCCGGTGCGATACGCTGAGTGCTGCGCGGACCAAAGTAGTGCATTTTTAGGAAAAATTGGCGCAGGGGAGGCTCTATCTTCGGATGATCGCGGAGTATTTTTCCAGATCTTGCGGGGTGTCGATGCCGAGGCCGTGGTGGGGGACGGTGGCGACGGCCATCGACAGGCCGTGATAAAGGGCGCGGAGTTGTTCTAGGCACTCCGTGGCTTCGAGAGGACTCGGTGGGTATTGGGTGAATTGTTGAAGGGCGGCAGCGGTATATCCGTAGAGGCCCTGGTGCCAGAGAGCGGTTCCAGGGGTAAATTGCCCCTGGTGGGCTCGGGAAAAGGGGATTCCCGCCCGGGAAAAATAGAGGGCTCGCCCATCGGCGGCGCAGACCACCTTAACTTTGGATGGGTTGGCGAAAGTAAGCGCGTCTGGGAACGGGCAGGCCACGGTGGCCAGGGGCCAGCCAGCGGACAGCAGACGGCGCAGCGCGTCGAGCTGCGCGGGACTGACCAGGGGCTCGTCCGCCTGGACGTTCAGCACCCTAGGCGACCGCAGTTGGCGGTTGGCCGCGGCCAGGCGGTCGGTGCCGCTGGGCAGGTCAGGGTCGGTCTCGATCACGGAAAAGCCATCTCCTTCAAGCACGTTGCGGAGCTCAGGCGAGCCGTCGGTGGCAAAGTGCAGGGGCCATTCTGGCGCGATGTTTCGAAGTCGGCGCCCGGTGTGAAGAATCAGCGGGAGGCCGCCAACCTCAGCGAGTAGTTTCTTCGGAAAACGCACGGAGGCCAGCCGGGCGGGGACAATGATCGCAAAATCACCCGGTTGCGGAACGGTCGAGGGATGTTCCGGGGCTGTCTGAACGGAAGGTGTCGTCATCGGAAATCTGTGGTCAGTGGGGAGTCGGGGGTCAGTTGGGAATCGGAGCAGTGGCGGCGGGACGCTCCATCTCGCCCGTTTTGCGGTGTCACCAGAGGCTCGGCAGGGCCTGTAAGATTTCGGGTAAGGAGGCGCTTAGAGAGGCGAGGTTGGCTGAGTCCGGTGCGATCAACCAGGCTTGGCGGAAGGGGCCGGAGACGCGCTGCACGGCTTCCCACTGCGGCGACGGCAGGCGGACATTGAAGGCCGGGGAATACCAGCCGCGAACCTGCGGCGGACCTTCCCCGAGGTAGCTTTCCCACCGGAGATTGCTCGGCGGCCCATCACCGTTTCGCGGCGGAGCCCAGCTCAGCTCGACTGGGTGAAGGTAAAGTTGCTGACGCGAAGCCGCTTCGCCGGGCTGGGACGTCGCCAGGAGGCCCTGCGGCGTGCTTTGAACCTCAATATCCGGGTGAAAGTGCCATAGTGTCCGAACTTCGTGGCTGCCGAAAACCCGCAGGTCGTCGATGACGACCCAACCCGTCGCTTCCACGTAAACAACCACGCGCCCATGCCAACCGAGGTCACTGCCGAGGGCACCAGGAAACGGCGCGACTCCCCCCTTGGCGACCCACCGGCGGGGGAGGGCGGATTCTGGCGATTTCAGGCCAGTCAGGGCATCCTGAGGCCCATCTTCTGCGGAAATGGCATCCGAGGCGGTGAGGTTTACCTCTCCCGCTGCACTCACGACCGTCAATGGGTCCGCCACGACGCGTGGGGGCAGGCGCGTTCCTTGGCCGTTCAGCAGCACCACGTTGTGGCTGCGCGGGCCCTTGAAGTAGTCTCGCCACGGGCCGGGCTGATACGTGTAGCGACCGGCATCGACCAAGAAGTCCTGGTGCCCGATGGTGACCGAGAGGTGCAGCCGGTCGTAGTGCTCATGCTGTGAGCCGAGCGGCCCGAGGTCAAAAAACGACCAGTGTGGCCGCAACAAGGCCCCAGAACGGTCATGGATGACCCAGTGCCCAGCGTGGGGGAAATAAACCTCCAGCGGCAGTTCACGGCTGGCCAGGTCGCCTTCAGAGGTGGGTGCCGGTGGCAGCCAATCCCGGCGACCAAAGCGCTCTGCGGCCCTCCGCAGGGCAGGGCGGTTGTCATCGAGATCGCTGTCATTATTGAGTGGCCCGGTGCCGTTGGGGCGAGTTACGGCGGCCAGATAGCGATACATCGCCTCCAGCGGCTGCTGAAGGGCCGCGACCTCAGCCGAGCGACCAGTAGCCGCGAAGAGTTCATCGAGGCGAGAGAAGCTCCGGGCGGCGATCAGTTGGTAGTGGTTGGCTAACTCGTGATAGGCCCCATCGGGGTAAACCTGGTCGCGGATCATTCTCAGAACATCGTCGCGGGCGACCTCCACCCAACGGCGGGCGTCCTTAAACTCTGGAAACCAGACGGCAATTTTCGCCAGCATGACGCGCTCGGTTACACGGTGGTTTCCCCCAGGACTCGGAAAGTGCTCCAGAGCGTGAGCGTGGTCGAGGAGGCTGGCCAAAAAAAGCAGCCGGGTGCCGGAAGTGAACTCCGGCGCATCGCGCAGGTAGTGCCAAGCCTCCAGCCAGCCGCGGTCCATACGGCGGGCAACTTCCAGCGGTCGCCACGCCGAGGAGTAAGTCGGACGGTTAGGGTAGGGGTTGGCGAGAACCCAGTCCCGCAACTGAGCGTCCAGGGCCACTGCAAAGCGGTTGGGAGCATGGGGCGGCAGACCCAGCTCCGCTAAACTGCCGATCGAGGGGTATCCCGCGAGCGTCCCCTCCGCACGGGCGGCCGAAAGCAAGGCCGGAAACCAGGGGTGGCGGTTGAGCATCCAGGCCCACTCCGGGTCGCTACGCGGCCCGCGGTGCCTCCAGTCGAGGCCCCCATCGGGCCGCCGAGGCTGACGGGCGGTGAGGTTCTGCAACGTGAAGGAATCCTCCAAGGCGGCCTCGGCGGTCGCCAAGGTTTCCTCGGACAACGGCGACTCTAGTGGAGCCAGCAGCGCGACCAGTCCCTCGGCTACGGATCGCTCCCGAAAATGGGTCAGTAGGGCCTCCGCCGTCTGCAGTTCCGCCCCCACAGAAAACGCCTCCCGAGCCTCCACCAGATACGGACTCGCCGCTGGATCCAGGCTCGCAATCAGCCGCCGGAGGGCCGCGCCGACGCCAGGTTCTGCCAAGTCAACGGAGGCAGGCCGCGTCAGCAAGCGGGTCGGAACGGTGGGCGCGCCAGGAACGGGCTCTTCCGGCCCTGCATCGCCCGTCATCGCGGGCACCACCGACCAGGCTCCTGCGATGACCATAATCGCGACCGAGAGCACCCTCGGCACCCAACCGGAAACTCGGTCCGGACGGCCATCGTCATCAGGGGAAATCATCGGCAACACGTGCACGGCCCAGGCAACAATCTCAGCGGTTGGCCGGTGCGGTGAGGGCGGGAATCAGCCGCGGAGCCAGCTTCCAGAGCACTGCCGCCGCGAAAAGACCCAGCAGGGGGTGCAGCAGTCGGGCAAAGAAGTAGTGCGGCCAGAAAGTAAACTCCTCCAGGTTGGCCAGTGACCCGAGGACGTTTCCCACCAGCCACCACAGCGCCGCCGTCCCGAAGCCCAGGGCGAGCACCCGGACGAAAATCATGGCCTCTGCATCGGTTGGCTTCATCTCAAGAACTATATTAGCTTGTGCGAGGTTCGGACGTCAACCCTCAGCGTCCGCAACCGTCTGAGGCCCGGAGTCTCTCCCGATTTCCGGCGACTTTGACCCCCCCTTGACTGCCGAGGATTGCTCCGGTGCACCATCGGAAAGCGCGGGATTTTTTCCCTCGCGAAACGCCTCGACGATCTTGCGGGAGAGTGCCTCCGAGGGGTTCTGGGCAGCCTCTGCCGTGATGAGATATTCCGAGAATGGACTCCGCTTGTGCAGCAGTGCCAGGGCGTAGGGGAAGTCGTGAAACCGCTCCTCGCAGACACTCCGCAGCGTCTTACCCGCTGCCAGCGCGGCCTCAACGAACTGATCCAAGACCCCCGGCTCGAAGGTCAGCCTAAAACCGTGCTGTGCGGCAAAGCCGTCAGCAAAGCCCTTCAGTTCGGCCTCCCACACCGCATCCATCAGATGGGCGTTCTCGTGCAAGATCGCTTTGAGGGTGCCCGGTGGGTCTTCGAGAAGATCAGTCGTGACCTCCAGGCGGCGGATGCCGGTGGAGGGCAGCTCGAACTTGAAGTCGCGCAGCGCACGCTCCAAAACCGTCATCAACCCACGCGCCCCGGTGCCCTCCTCGGCGGCCTTGGCAGCAATGGCCTGCACTGCCTCGGGAGTCACCGTTAATTCAATCCCGTAAGCGGCGAAATCCGCCCGGTATTGCTTCAGCAGCGACCCCTCGGAGGTCGTCAGGATCCGGGCGAGATCCTCTGCCGTCAGGTTGTCGCAGGCCACGCGCACCGGCAGGCGGCCCACAAACTCGGGCTCAAAACCATATTCCACGAGGTCCTTGGTCGTCGCGTGGTGGAGATACCGGCTGAGGTTGCCACCGGCCCCCTCACTGTCGCGGGCGGCCCCCGCGGCAAAGCCGATCGTTCCCTGGTGTAGTCGGCGCCGGATACGCTCCGCCAGGCGGTCAAAGGCGCCGCTGACGATAAACAGGATGTGGCGGGTGCTGATGGTGTCCCTCGCTGGGCGATCTTTCCCCCGGCCACCGCCGAAGCCAGACATCATCGCCCGCATCTGGCCCATCACGTCGTTGCTGCCGTGCAAACTCACCTCGGCTTCCTCCATGAGCTTCAGCAGGTTGACCTGCACCCCCCGGCCAGAAACGTCGCGGGTGCCAGTTGCTTCCGGGGGGCTGGAAATCTTGTCGATTTCGTCCAGGTAGATGATCCCGTATTGGGCCAGTTCAGCATTACCCTGGGCGGCTTTTACCAGGTCGCGAACCAAGTCCTCGACATCGCTGCCAACGTAGCCCGTCTCGGAAAACTTGGTCGCGTCGGCCTTGACAAAGGGCACCCCAATCAGCCGGGCGACGGTCCGCATCAGATAGGTTTTCCCCACTCCCGTTGGCCCCAGAATCAGAATATTCTGCTTACTGTAGTCCGCTGCGGCCTGCTTCGGGTCAGTTAGCGCCCGTCGAATCTGGTGGTAGTGGTCGCACACCGCCACTGACAGCACCTTCTTGGCCTCGTGCTGTTCAATGACAAAACGATCGAGATAGTCTCGGACGTCCCGGGGTTTCAGCGAAAATCGACGCAGCAAGTCTAACAGCGGGGGTTCTGTGGACTCTCCCGCTGACGGCGGTTGTTCCGACTTCCCCGTGCGTGATGCCGCTTCTTCGTTGACGACTCCGGCATCCTGCTGGAATGCCCGCAGCATCCGGGCTTGCATGGCTTCGAGCTTCGCCAAGAGGTCTTTACCACTTTCTTCCATAAGTCAGCATCACCCCAGAAGGCTACCGTGGCAAGGGCGGAGTCCCCGATCGGCTTTTTCGCTGAAGGTTCAACAACCTCCCCATCGGCAGCCCCAGGGCGTGCGCCGCCGCGCCGTAGATCACCATCCCGACGGGTATCGACGTGGCCACCACGCCCCACGCGCGACTGCCGACCGGTGCAATGGCGTCGGCCAACTCGGGAGAGGCACCCTGGAACAGCCAAAGCACCCCGACGACGGCTACGCCCATCAGGGTTGTCGCCGCTAAAATCCGCCCGAGATCACCCCGGATGCCGTGGATGCGCCCATTGCTCACTGTCAGGCCGATGGCCTGAAGCCACGCACTGGCCACATTGGCCCAGGCTAGCCCCAACGCCCCGCCGATGGGTGCCCACCACAGCACCAGCACGAGGTTGAGGGCGAGCGTCGCGAGAGCCCACCGCAGCGGCACCTTCATGGCCCGCCGAGCATGACAGACTCGAACCTCGAAGGCCGAGAGTGCGTAGGCGGGCATCGCCAACGCGAAAGCTTGGAGCAACGGGAAAGTCGCGGCGACCTCGCTGCTGCCAAACCGGCCCCAACCAAAGAGCGTCGCCACAATCGGCTCGGCCAGCAGCCACAAGCCCGCTACCGCTGGCAAAACCAGGAAAGCCATCAGGCGCAGGCCCTCTCTTCGAGCCGCCGGAAAGGCCGCTTTAGCGGTATCCGCAGAGGTCAAGACGCCAGACCGGTTGACTGATTCAGTCGGCACCGTCACTTCGTCTTGGGCCTTGGCCGCGCGGCTGAGGGCCGGAAACGCCACCGTGGTGATGGCAATCGCAAAGAGCCCCAGCGGTAGCTCCACCAGGCGGTTGGCAAAGTAGAGTGCCGCCAGTGCCTCGGTATCCACCGTGAAAGCCGCCAAGCGGGAGACGAGGATGTTCACCTGACTAACTGCAGCGCCCAGCAATGCCGGGAAAAACAGTCTCTGAACGGTAGCCATCGCCGGGCTGAGCGTCCAGTCCCAGGCGGGCCGCCAGCCCTCCTTCCACAGGGCACCCGCCGGGATGAGCAGTTGCAGCAGCCCGCCAGCCAAGGCCCCCGCCGTCAGCCAGTAGGCCAATTCCTCAGCAGAAGCCCCCGCCCACCAAGCCCCAATCAACAGCGCCAAAATCAGGGCAAGGTTTAACCACACTGCCGAGAGAGCCGCCACCGCGTAACGGCCCAGAACATTCAGGGCGGCCCCCAGCAGCGCGGCCTGGCAGACCAAAACCAGATAGGGCACCATCCACCCCCCAAGATAGAACCCTAGCTGCCACTGATCGGCCAAAACGGAAGTCCCCGCTGTTGGGGCGACCGCCGCCGACATAACATAGCCCGCACCGAGGAGCACCGCGGCACCGACCATCAAAACGCCACCGCGACTGGCCGCTTGATTGACCAGGCGAAAAGCCGCTGATCTCCCCTGATCGGAGTCTGCCTCGCCCGCCAAAACTGGCACCAGGGCCGAGCTTAGCGCACCCTCGCCCAGCAGTCGGCGGAAAAGATTGGGCACCGCGAAAGCGAAAAGAAACGCGTTGGCAGCCGGACTGAGGCCCAAAAAAAGGGCCGTCAACGTGTCGCGAATCAATCCCAGCACGCGGGAAGCCAACGTCGCCACGGCCACCACGGAAATGTTTTGCCAAGCCAGGTGCGCCATTTTGTGATAAAGCTCTCCTTGAGTCGGTATTTCTTGGGCCAGCATCCCGAGTTTCCCAAGGAGAATCACCCCGCCATGGACATTTTTCGGCTAGATTCGCGTAAGGGTGAGTATGGGATTTACCGCTCGCGACCTTTTCGATAACCGATATCCCCTAAACAGGCCATGTCATTGCTCAACCGTCTCAGTATCCGCCTCCAGAATCACCCTAAGCGGGTTGTTTTTCCGGAAGGCACCGATCCGCGCATCATTCAGGCGGCGCGCCAGTTTGCAAATCGCGGTCTGGGAGCACCGATCCTCCTCGGAGATCGGACCAAGATCAAAGAGACCGCTCAGAAGTTGGACATCCAGCTCGATGGCATCCGGCTGCTAGAGCCGAACCGCAGTGATGAGCTGGAGGACTACGTGACGGCCTTCCAGGGCCTACGGAGGTTCCGCGGGCTAAATCTCCACGAGGCACGCGACTACCTCGCCGACACCAACTACTTTGCAACGATGATGCTGGCCCGCAACGGCGCCGATGCCATGGTCTCCGGTGCTACCGATAGTGCCTCTTCAGCCCTCAGAGCCCTGTTCCGCATCATCCCGCTGCAAGAGGGCGTGAAGACGGCATCCTCGATGCTTATTTTGGATCAGGAAGATGGCCAATTTGGGATCGACGGAGCCCTATTTTTAGCAGACTGCGGGGTCATCCCGCAACCGGACGCCGCGCAACTGGCCGACATCGCCATCACGACCGCCGGACTCGCAGCTCACCTCACCGGGCAGACGCCACGAGTGGCGATGCTAGCCTACACCACCAAGCGGGCAAAGTCCTCCTCCCCGGCCGTCCTGAGGATTCAACTCGCCACCCAGTTGGCCAAAGACAAGGCCAGGGAACTCGGCCTGCACTTTGATATCGACGGGGAGATGCAGGTGGACGCCGCCCTCGACCCGGCCGCTGCGGCCCAGAAGGGCATCACCTCACCTGTTGGTGGTCGGGCCAATGTCCTGATCTTCCCGGACTTGAACTCGGGTAATATCGCCTCGAAACTCGCCCAGCTCGTTTCTGGAACGCGCTCCTACGGCCAGATTCTGACGGGATTGACCAAGCCGGCCGCAGAAATTTCGCGCGGAGCCAGTGCCCATGACATTTTCGGCGCCACCGTCATCGTCGCAGCCCAGGCCGTCGATAAGCGCTACCTCAGCGCCTTAGCAGACTAGGGATTCACCCCGATCCAGTGCTGAACGCCGACCGCCAACCCAGCCAAGACTCAGCGGAAAGGTCGCCGGATCGACACGATTCTCGCGCCGCCACTTGGTCGAATACAGCCCTGACGTTCTCTTCCAGGCAGTTCCTCTGACAACATTTTACTGCCGACACTGACCTATGAGCACCATCCCCGGTTCATCTTCAAAACCCTTTCTGCCCGAGATTGAGCTGACGGGCGAAAGCGCCCTGCCTGACGATTTTACCCGCTCACCATTCCACGAGCCCGACGACCTCGAAACTCTCCGTTTTCCGCGCAATCGCACCACCAAGCGGATTTTCGTAGCCGCCACCCGTCAAAATGACGGAAAAACGACGACGTGCCTCGGGCTCTTCGGTGCCCTGCGGGAGCGCACCCCCGATGTCGGTTTCATCAAGCCCGTGGGCCAGCGCTTTGTGGAGGTTGAAGGACACCGGGTCGATGAAGATACCGTGTTGCTGGACGCCATATTCAACGTCCACGTCCCGATTGAGGCGATGAGCCCGGTGGCCGTCGATGGGGCCTTCACCCGACGCTACCTGGACAATCCCGACCGGAGTCTGGAGGTGCTGATCGACCGGATGTGCCGCGCTTTTGACCGCGCTGCCTACCAGAAAGACTACATCATCATCGAGGGTTCCGGACACGCTGGGGTGGGCTCGGTCTTCGATCTTTCCAACGCCCAGGTGGCCCGATTGCTCGGCGCCAAGGCGATTATCGTGGCCCAAGGGGGCGTCGGGCGTCCCGTGGACGAGATTGCGTTGAACAAGGCGCTCTTCGACAAGTTCGGGGTCGAGGTCATCGGGGCGATCCTCAACAAAGTCGATCCCGACAAGATGGAGATGGTGCGGCATTATGCCGGGGAGGGGCTGCGGCGGATGGGCATCCCGCTGCTGGGGGTGATCCCGACGCAGAAGCGGCTGGCCGCACCGAACTTGGCGCAGATTGTCGAGGAACTCGGTGGGCGATGGCTCAATGGCCGAGCTAAAGCCCACAGTGAGCGGATTTTGCGCGTGGTGATTGGGGCCATGGCGGCCCGCGGGATCATCGACTACCTGCAACCTGGCGTGCTCATCATCACCCCTGGGGACCGCGACGAAGTCCTCTTCTGCGCTTTGGCCAGCGAGGGCATTTCCGGGGGGCCGGGGATCTCGGGCATCGTGCTAACCCGCAACATCCTCCCCCATCCAAAAGTGATGGAGATGTTGGTGAAAACCAACATCCCTTGCGTCATCTGCGCCGAAGAAAGCTACAACGTGGCCTCTAAAATCAACAACATGACGATCAAGACCCAGCCGACGGACACCGACAAAATCCCGATCATCCGGCAGCTTTTCCTGGAAAATATCGACACCCAGGTCATCATCGACGCCTTCCAGCCGTCGGTCGATGCAGACATCTGAGGTAACCGAGGCGCACCGGAAGTGTTGCCGCCGGTGGTTCAGGTCTTCATTACGGTGCCAGACCTCCCATGCACGTCGCGTTTTCGGCCACCAATCCCTGCCACGTTCTCGACTTGGCCTTGGCCTTGGCCTTAGCGGACGCCGGGGACGAGGTGACGTTTCTTTCGGGGTATCCGCGGGCGAAGTTGCTCCGGGTCAGCCCAGCGGTAGAACGCCTGCGGGTGCTGCCGGAGTCTTGGCGGACGCTCATCACCTATGCCCTTTACCCCCGGCTGCCGAAGCGATTTCAGGGGTTCTCTCCCCGGCTTTTTGCCTGGCAGGATGCGGGCTTTGACCGGGCGGTCGCCGGTCGGCTCAGCCGGTGCTTCCGTCCGGGCGCGGAAGCACCGATGGGGCACCCGCATTTTCTGCACGGCATCCCTGGGCAGTGCCTGGAGACCTTCCGTGTGGCCCGCCGCTTCGGTATCACCACGGTGCTGAACCACGCCTCAGGGCCTGCTCGCCAGCAATGGGAACTCGTCCGACCAGAGTATGAACGCGCTGGCCTCGCCGTCCCGCCCCCGCCCGAGGCCGTTCCAGGGCTCGAAGCTCGGCTCCGGGCCGAGGTTGATCTCGCCGATTGGCACCTCGTGGCCTCCCGCATCGTCGCCCGTCAGTTGGCAGAATCGGGTGTCCCGGCAGAGCGCATCGGAGTGGTGCCTTACGGGGCCTCGCCCGAGCGCTTTCCTCGGCGCGCCGCGGCACCGAAAGGGGAGCCTTTTCGGGTGCTTTTTGCCGGGGCTTTGGCGATTCGTAAGGGGCTCTGGACGGTGCTGAAGGCGCTGGAACTGGTTCCTGACCCGACCTGGGAGCTGCATTGCTACGGCCTTCCGCTGGCTGAGACCGAGGGCGACTTCCGAGCCTACAACGGGCAGCCGAGGGTCTTCCGCCACGGCCCAGTCTCCCAGAAGGCTCTAGCCGAAGCCCTGCGAGGAGCTTCGGTGCTGGTGCTGCCATCGGTCGAGGAGGCTTTCGGCTTGGTGGTTCCCCAAGCGCTCCAAGTCGGCGTGCCGTGCCTGGTCAGTGATCGGGTCGGGGCCAGCGACCTGTTGACCTCCCCCCAGGATGGCGAAACGCTGCCCTTCGGCGATGCTCAGGCGTGGGCCGCTGCCTTGCGCCGCTGGGCAGCTACCCCGACGCAAGTCACGGGCGACTTTTCCTGGAAACGGCCTGCGGCCCTTGCCCAGGCGCAACATCGAGCGTGGTTAGAGGAGGCCCGTGCTTAGTTCGGTCAACTGGCCTGATGGACCCGCGACTCTGGCTGTCGCCGACTGCCCCTCAGGAGAGCGTGGATCGCAGCGCGTCGCGCAAAACCTGAACGGCGTGCAGCCTTGGCAAGGCAGGACGCCCTGCGGGCCCACTGGAGCCGCCTTGAGCGCGTTCCCGGTCAACCAGACCGCCGAGGTGCAGCAGGCAGCCCATGTCTCCCGAGACCAGCATTTCCGGATGGACGGCCTCGATGTGCTCCAGCTTGAGCTGGCCCATTTTGGCCGAGATGTTGGGGAAGCTCACCGAAAATGCCCCCCCGAAGCCGCAGCACTGCTCAGCCTCGCCAAAAGGAACGACGGTTAGGCCCTCGATGCTTTCTAGGAGCTGCATCGCCGCAGGGCCACTGTCGGTGCCGCGGGAGTGGCAGGAGCGGTGGAAAGCGATGCGGTGGGGGAAACGTCCGGGCCACTGCGTGATTCCAAGGCCGTTGACGATGTAGTCGCAGATTTCCCAGGTGCGCCCGGCCAGTTGGTCGATGATCTGGCGCTGGGGCTGGGGCTGCTGCTCAAAGGCCAGGGGAGCACCGTGGAAGAGCATCGCGGCGCAGGATCCGGACGGCACCACCACTGGTGCCTCACCCGAAAACGTCTTCGCAGTATGCTCAACCACCGATCGCGAGGCCGCCCAATCGCCAGCGTTAAAGGCTGGTTGCCCGCAGCAGGTCTGCCCACTCGGAAAATCGACCTGCACGCCGAGGTGTTCCAAAACCTCGACGGTGGCCCGCCCGACATCGTCAAAAAAGGCGTCGCAGAGGCAGGTCAGCATCAACTGGACACGTTTCCCAGCAGGGCGGGCAGAGAGGTCGATCATCGTCTTGAAAGGGGTCGGCGGGCAGGTTTTTTCGGGGTTCTGGCGGTCTGTTAGTCAGCTCCAGCAGGGCTGCAAAAACCACGACAGCGGGTTGAGTAGAGCCATTCAAGCCACATTTTGCAAGCTACTGCTACCATTGCCCTGTCTGAAGTGGAACATCAGACTTACGGGAGGAAGTATGTTGATGGCACCACGGGTTGATTTAAGAAAAGTGAGTCCGTGACGGGAAACCTCCCAGCGGATGGGTTCACTGATTTTAGCAGATTCCAGTGAAAGCGGCCTCACCGTGGAGGGCTCGCCAGGCAATCAGGGCAACGGCGAGGCCCGCCACGGATAGTTGGAGGTAATGGAGCCATTTTGGGGGGAGCTGGCGCCCCAAAGTCAGGATGGCGACCTGTCCAAGGACCAGGAGTGGAATCGTTCCAGCCGCGAAGGCGGCTCCAAAGAGGGCTCCGCGGGTCAAGTCTGCGGTGAAAAGAGCGGCGGTCAGTAGCAGGTAGAGCGGTCCACACGGCAGCAGGGGCGTCACCAGGCCGAGGCCGAGGCCCCGCCAGGTGCCCGGCCACTGACGCACGGCCAGGCTCATCCGCAGGTATCCTTTCCCTCCCCATCGGAGCTTGGGGAGAAAACGATCGAGTCGAAACGCCGAGGCAAGGATCACTGCGATGAGCACCCACGGGGCAACGCGGATGGGCCAACCTCCCAGACCCTCCAGAGCTTGAGAGCCGATAGCTCCCGCCGCCGCACCCCAGGCACCGTACGCCATCACCCGCCCAAGATGGTAGGCTGCAAGACTTTGCCAAAGCGGAGTCGGCTGAATGAACCGTGCCGGTTGGACTTCGGGTGCATCCTTCTGGCTCGCGGTGGCTACCCTCGGGTCGCTGGCCGTCGAGTTGCGGGGGGCGGGTTTCTTGGCACCGCAGGAAGTGCAACCCAGCGGTAGCGAAGTCGGCGACTGTCCTCTGGTTCCACCGGCCAGCACCGCGCAGCCGATCGGGCCGCACATCGCCGCGCAATGGGCTCCCGTGCCCAATCCAACTGCGAAAGCAGCCCCGAAGGTGGTCATCGCGCCGATGTCGATCATCCAGGGAAGAGTTAAATGCGGAGCGTTGAATTAAGCAACTCTGAGCGTCAGGTGTCCTTAGGGGTGTCGCGGCGACCGACAGATTTAGAAACTCGGGTTTCGGTCGTTGCGACGG
>DAIQNO010000031.1:0-13705 GCA_036788355.1 Opitutales bacterium
GGTTGCCGGCGGCTCGGTAGAGGCTATACCACTGCGGGCGGGTGAGGGTGACTTCGCCGGCGCGGGCTTGGTCGCGGAGGCGTCCGGGGTTCATGCTGCCGAGGACAGGCTGCATCTGGGCCGGGTGGCGCAGCAGCCAGGCGATGGCGACGGCGGCGGCGGGCACGTTTTGCTCTCCGGCAATCTGGTCGAGCGCGGCGTTTAGCTCAGGAAAGTCCGGATGGCCGAGGAAAACGCCCTTGAAGAAGCCGTGTTGCAGGGGTGACCAGGGTTGCACCGTGATGCGGTGGAGCTGGCAGTAGTCGAGGGTGCCGTTGTCGCGATCGACCGCTGGGGCGTCGGCCAGGTTGACGTTGAGCCCGTGGTCGATCAGGGGGGTGTGGGCCAGGCTGAGCTGGAGCTGGTTGGCCACGATCGGCTGCCGCAGGCAGGAGCGCAGCAGCTCCATCTGGCCGGGGTTCTGGTTGCTGACCCCAAAGTGCCGCACCTTGCCCGAGGCGTGGAGTTCATCGAAGGCGGCGGCCACTTCCTCGGGTTCCATCAGGGCGTCGGGCCGGTGCAGCAGCAGGACATCGAGGTAATCCGTCCTTAACCGCCGCAGACTGCCGTCCACCGAGCGCAGGATATGCTCGCGCGAAAAGTCGAAGGTGCCGTTGGTGATGCCGCATTTTGACTGCAACACCAGCGACTCTCGCCGCAGGCCGAGGGCCTCGACCGCCTCCGCAAAGAGCGATTCCGACCGACCGCCGCCGTAGATGTCGGCATGGTCAAAACAGTCGATGCCCACCTCCAGCGCCGTCGCCAGCACCGCCACCGCGTCCGCCAGTGGGAGGTCAGCCAGCCGCATGCAACCGAGGGAAAGCTGCGAAACCGTCAGCGAGGAACGACCAAGGGGGATCTTTTTCATAAAAACAGGGCAGGGTAGGGTGGTGGGCGGACAACGGACTGGGGCAGGTTTACAGAAATGGGGCAGGATTTCTCGCGGCAGGCGACGATTCTTTGACGGAAGGGAAGCCCAGAACGGTGCAACCCCCACGGCCAACCTCCAAGCCTAAACCGCCCCTGGGATCACCGGCCCTGGGAACGCCGACGTCCCCGTCGGCAACTTCCACCTTAAACAGGCCGGCGGGGACGCCGGCGCTCCCAGGAGCGGTTCAAGCTTGGGGCGCCGCCTCCAGTGCTTAGCGCAGGAGGAGGGCGGTGGTGAGGGTGGCGACGATGCCGATAAGGGCCCAGCGGGAGGAGAGGACGCGCTGGCCGAAGCGGACGTAGTGGGCAGCGAAGTCTTGGAGGGCGGCTGCACCGGCTCGGAAGGCCCGTTCCGAGTAGGAGCCTTTCTGGAGGTAGCGGCGGCTCCAGCGCCAGAGGTCAGCGCGTCCGAAAAAGAGCAGGAGTCCGAGGAATATCGTGATAAAGCCGAGCAGCGTCTTGATCTCGCCCCATTTTTTGTCGCCAAAGACCGAGACCTCGACGGGGCGCCCGAGAACGTTTTCGGTGGCGGGGACGACCCAGGGCTCCAGGAAAAACGTTGGAAAGAGGCCCAAGGTCAGCCCCGCCACGCCAAGGACGACCAGTGGGGCCGTCATGCTGAGGGTCGGTTGGTGGCCGTGGTCGGTCAAGCGGTGCTCGCGGCGCTCCTGGGACTTGGCGGTCGTGGGGTAGGGGGCTGAGGCTTCGCCATCGTCCCCCCCTGGCACGATGCAGCGGCGCAGCCAGGCGGGGCCTCGGGCCAGAAACGGGTGCCACCCCACGCTTAGCGTGAGGACGAGCATCAGCATGGAGGTGACCATGGCGGGCACGACCAGGAACAGGGCGAAATCGACCTCATACATCAGGGCCTCCATCAGGCCGGCCTTTTTGATCGAGCCAAAAAAGGGGTAAATCCCCACCTTGGAGACCGCCGCCATCATTGCCGCCGTCGCGGTGATCGGGAACCAGTGGTAGAGGTTGCCGGTGCGGGAGACGTCATATTCACCCGAAGTGCGGTGGGTGATGACGCCAATGGAGATATACAAGGCGGTCTTGTAGATAATCTGCCCGACCAGCAGCAAGATCGCGGTCTTGACGGCGTAGTCGTTTTCAAGCCCGAAAAGCATCGTAATCATGCCCATCGCGGCCACCGTGAGGCTGACCACGATGCGCTTGGCGTGCCGCTCGAAAAGGCCAGTGATGCTGGACCACATCATGGTTAGGCTGCCCAGGCCGACGAGGGTCCACATCCAGGCTTCGGTATTGCCCAACATCGGGTGAAATCGCCCTAGGAGAAAGACCCCCGCCTTGACCATGCCCACCGCCGCGCTGGCTGGCGTCGGGGAAAGCACGGTGCCCCGCAGCCAAAAGTGAAACGGAAAAAGGCAGCTTTTGGTGGCCACCGCGACCATCACCAGGCCCAGCATCCACGGGTAGGTCGGAGCGGCCCGCAAGACGTCCCCCTGGTGGATCAGTTCCGAGAGCAGGTAGCTACCCCCGGCCTCCTTCAGGAGCCACACCGCGACCAGGAGCGCGGCCACCCCGATGGCATCGATCATCAGCATCTGGGTGGCCTGCCGCCGCGCCTCCGTGTTGCCCTTAAAGCCGATCAGCCCGAAAGTCACCAGTCCTGAGGCTTCCCAAAAGATCACCATCATCAGCAGGTGATCCGACAATACCAGGCCCAACATGCAGGCCACCAGGCTCAGGAGCAGGGCCAGAAAGCGGCCCGTCTCCGCCCGGGCGTGCTTACCGGGGCGGGGGTGCCCCTCAGCAGCCTCCTGTTCGGCCTCTTCGACCTCCTCCAGCGTCAGATACCCGTGCGCGAAGTGGGCGTTGAGCGCCCCGTTGAAGGTAATCAGCAGGGCCAGGAGCAAGCTGAAGGCATCGACGTGGAACGACCACACGCCGTCGAGTCGGCGCCACCAACCGTAGGCCTCGGCGACATAGTCCACGCTCAAAACCACGGTCGAGAGGTGGAAAAACCACAGAAACACCCCCAGGCAGATGCAGCTCAGCACCAACCCGCTGACTCGCGGTGCCCAGCGGTGCAGCACGGGTGCCGCCAAGGCCGCCGCGAAAAGCACAAAAATCGTCCAGGTAATTTCCACGCGCGACCACCTTGCGCAGCCTCCGTCGGCAGGGTCAACCATCACCGGCGGGAAAACGCCGCCCGACGATGCAAAGCCAACTCGATGCTAATACCAGGGGCCACCTGCGCTTATACACGATAGAAGCAACCCTCCAGGCTCACTTTCCCGCATTTTACGTTTGAAAATCACGCTGCTCCACGCCTTACCTACGTAGGAAGCCAAGGGCATCCCACCACCAGCACTCTTCCCATGTCCATGACTCGCCGACGTTTCTGGTTACTCCTCGGAGCTTCCTTTCTGGGGCTTTTCGGCCTCACTCGGCTCCAGGCGGCACCATCGACCCTATCCGCCCAACCCGCTCCGAGGATCGTCGCCTCCCGCCACAACCGAGCGGCGTGAGGAGTACAGCTCCCGGGCATTTTTCTACCATTCTAAGCCCCCAGACTGAATTGAGCACTTTTCTTGCTGACACGCCCATCCCCACTTCTTCCAAAACCCATCACCAGACCACCCTCGGCTGATTATAGACGATCCGCGATCAGCGGCAGAGATGGTCACGTTTCCCACTTTTCATCCGTCCACGAGGATCACAGGCTCTCCTAAACAGACACCCTGCACTTTAGATTGATATGCCAAACCTGTTCCCCAAAGCAGCCAATCTTCTGCCGCTCCAGCTTATCGTAGGGGCGATGTTGATGGTCGGCACGGTGATCGCTGGAGTCACCTACTACTGGACGCCCTCCTGGAGCCGCGTGGGCTACCAGCCGGTCCAACCGGTCGCCTTTGATCACTCCCTGCACGTGACCCAGCTCGGGATGGATTGCCGCTACTGCCACAACCACGTCGATATTTCGGGCCATTCTAACGTTCCCGCCACCCAGACCTGCATGAATTGCCACAGTCAGGTCCGGAGCAACGACCCGGCGCTAGCGCTGGTTCGCGAAAGCTGGGAAACCGGCGAGCCCATTCCGTGGGTGCGCATCCACAAGACCCCGGACTACGTCTATTTCAACCACGCCATCCACGTTAACCGCGGCATCAGTTGCGTCCACTGCCACGGCCAAGTCAACGAGATGGAGGTCGTTTACCACGCGAAGTCCCACTCGATGGCCTTCTGCCTGGAGTGCCACCGAAACCCAGAGGAGTTTGTCCGCCCGGCGGAGCACGTTTACGACCTCGCCTGGCAACCCGCTGGGGCCACCGAAGCGGAGCGTCACGCCACCCAAATTGCGGACGGCACCCAATTCGTTCACGACTGGAAGATCCTCCCCCCGCAGAGCTGCTCGGGATGCCACCGCTGAACCGCACTCCGACCGGAAAACAAAGAACCTTGCTGCTCCTGAAAATACTCATTGACGCCTGTGCGGGTCGGATGTTTAGTGCTCATAAATCACCAATTAACTCCCCCCTTTCACACTTTCAGACTACTTCCTCCCGATCAGACTCCCCCTGACCATGTCTAGCGAGACTCTCACCGCCACCAACGCCCTTCCTCCCCGTTACTGGAAGAGTCCTGAAGCCTTTCAGGGACTCGACCCCGAGCAGGCGTGGACGGATCGCGAGTTTCCGGAAGGCGCCACGGTGACGACGGAACAAGATCGCCGCACCTTTCTGAAGTTGATGGGCGCCTCCATTGGCCTGGCCGGTGTAGGGCTTGGCAGCGGCTGTCGCTGGCCCGAGAAGCGGATTCTCGCCTACTCGAAACAGCCTGAGCAGATTATTCCCGGCGTTCCGCTGTTCTATGCAACATCGATGCCCGGAGCGGTGGCTAATCTCCCTCTGCTGGTAGAAACCCACCAAGCCCGACCGACCAAAGTCGAGGGCAACCCGAGCTACGTGGCCAGCGGTGGCGCCACCAGCACCTTTGCCCAGGCCTCCGTTCTCGACCTCTATGACCCGGACCGGCTGCAACGCTCAGCCCGGAGCGGCGTCGGAGCCCTCACGACGACCCAGACTCAGGATCTCCTGCGTTCCCTCTACCAGACTTATCGCACGACGCAAGGTCGCGGCTTGGCACTTCTGATTGAGCCCAGCACCTCGCCGACTCGTGAGCGTCTGCTCCGACAGCTAAAAACCGCCCTGCCGCAGGCCGTCGTCGCCGCCTTCACGCCAACGGAACCTGGCACGATTGAGGCCGCCCACGTTTCACTTTTGGGGCGCCCCAGCCGCCCACGCTACCACCTGGCAGCGGCTAAGCGCATTCTCGCGCTCGACAGTGATTTCCTCGCCACGGAGCCCGGCCATCTTGACCACGCCCGCGCCTTCGCCGCAGCACGGAAAGTTGCCGAAACGGAGGACGCAAAAAAAATGGCCCGCCTCTACGCGGCAGAATCCAACTTTACCCTGACCGGTGCCATGGCCGACCACCGGCTCCGTCTGGCCTCCAGCCACGTCGCGGGCTTTGCCAGCTTGATCCTCGCCGAGGCTCTTTCCCAAACGGGCCAGCTTCCCGATGCCGCCAACCAACTGCGCCAGAAGGCTGCGGCCATCCGGGGTAACGTCGATGTCCGCTGGGTTCGGGAGTGCGTCACCGACTTACTCGCCCACCGTGGCCAGGCCGTGGTGGTGGCCGGCCCGCACCTGCCCGCCGCCGTCCATCAGCTCGTTTTCGCCCTTAATAGCCTCCTGGAGGCCCACGGGAAAACGGTTTCCTACCCCGAGCTACCCTCCTCGGGCGCTAGCGAGCTCGCGGTGCTCGTCGCCGCCCTCCAGCGCAGTGAAGTCGATACTTTGGTCGTAATCGGCGGGAATCCGGTTTACGACGCCCCCGCCGACCTCCAGTTTGCCAAGGCGATAAAGAACGCCGGGCAGATCATCCGCCTCGGGTATCACCCGGATGAGACCGCCAACGTCGCGGATATCGTTCTCGCCCAGAGTCATTATCTGGAAAGCTGGAGCGACGGACGCGCCTGGGATGGCACCTACGTGCCCGTCCAGCCGATGATTTCCCCGCTGTTCACCACCCTTTCCGAAATTGAAGTGCTGGAACTGCTTTCCACGGGCACCATCGGCGGGGATACCGGCTACGGCAGTGTCCGGGCGACTTTCCAGGCCCTTACCGGCCAGACCTCCGATCTGGTTTTTGACTCGTGGTTGGCCGAGGGCGTGCTGCCCAATTCAGCCTACCCGACCATCGCCCAGCTCCCCTCCACCGCTGAGGCGGTCGCCATCGCCCTGGCCGCGCCACTGCAACTCCCCGCGTTGAGTGAATCCTCCCTGGAGCTGCGCTTTGTGCCCAGCCCCCACGCTTTCGATGGCCGCTACAACAATAACGGGTGGCTGATGGAGTGCCCGGACCCCATGACCAAGCTGACCTGGGATAACGCCATCCTCGTCAGCCCGAAAATGGCGAAATCCCTCGGGATCGATCCCGGCACCAATAAGAACCTCTTCGAGCGCGGTCGCGGCCTCGCCTACCAAGGAAAAGTCGCCATCGGCAGCCGTTCGGTGGTCGGCCCGCTGCACATTCAGCCCGGCCTGTCGGACTTTACCGTCATCCTGCACCTCGGCTTCGGTCGCCAGCACACCGGGCGCATCGGCTCCCGGCTGCATCACCCGGACAAGGGCCAGGGTATCGGTTTTGACGTTTATCCGCTGATCCGCAGCGAAGCGTTAACCATTGCCACCGGTGCCAAAATCGAAGTCCTGCCGGGTGAGCCAGTCCTCTTGGCCAACACGCAAGAACACTGGTCGATGGAAGGCCGAGCCATCATCCGAGAGTCCAACGCTGACTACTACGCCAAAAATCCCGACTTCGTCGATCAGATGGGCGTCGAGTCCCACTCCCCGCCGATTTACGGGGCGCAGAAAGATGCTTCCGTCCAGGAAAAGGCCCTGACCACCCCGCGTGGCGGTTCGCTCTACGACCCGCCGGTCATTTCTGCGGCACCGCCCAATGTCGGTGTCTGGAACACCCCGGAGGGCCAAGCCGCCTACCTGCCGCCTCAACAGTGGGGGATGAGCATCGACCTCAATTCCTGCCTCGGCTGCAACGCCTGCGTCATCGCCTGCCAAAGTGAGAACAACATCCCGATCGTCGGTAAGGATCAGGTCTCCCGTGGGCGCGAGATGCACTGGATCCGCCTCGACCGCTATTACACCGCTGGCCCGGACGCCGACCCGAACTCGATCCCCGAGGATCCCCAAGTCTCCTTCATGGGCCTGGCCTGCGTCCACTGTGAGCTCGCCCCTTGCGAGCAAGTCTGCCCGGTCAACGCCACGGTGCATGACAACGAGGGCCTCAACGTCATGGCCTACAACCGCTGTGTCGGCACCCGCTACTGCGCCAACAACTGCCCCTATAAAGTCCGGCGCTTCAACTTTTTCGATTACAACAAGCGCACCCGGGCCGACCTCTACAAGGGGCCACTGGGTCAGAATTATTACGAGACCAAGGACAGCCAGCTCACCCGCATGGGCGTCAATCCTGACGTTACCGTCCGGATGCGCGGGGTCATGGAAAAGTGCACCTATTGCGTCCAACGGATTCAAGAAGGCAAAATCCACCACAAGGTTGCCGCAGCCAAGGCCGGGCGTCCCGCCGATACCCACGTTCCCGACGGTATTATCAAGACCGCCTGCCAGCAAACTTGCCCGACGGACGCTATTTCCTTCGGTGACATTTCCGACGAAACCTCCGAAGTCTCCAAGCGCAAGGCCTGGAATCGCGACTACTCGCTCCTGGGCTATCTCAACGTCCGTCCTCGCACCACCTACCTCGCCCGCCTCCGCAACCCAAACCCTGCGATGCCCGACTATCAGAAGCAGCCGCTGTCCTACCTTGCCTACAAGGCCAAGGGACATGGGGGCGACGCTGGTCACGGTGGCGGTGACTCGGTTAACCACCATCACGAGGGTGCTCACCACTAGCCGCAACCGTCACTCAGCCGCGCTCCCACCAAAGAAATCCGTTCTGCCCGATCCCGGTTACTCTTGACCCTGCTAAACCTTCCCCATGGCCCACGCGATTGACCACGCTCTCTCTGCCGACGCGCTTGCCCAGCGCGACGCTCTTCTGGCGCAAGTGAAGCCCGTGGATGTCCCGCGTCGTCAACTCGTGCTCGGGGAACGTTCTTTTTCTTGGGTCACCGAGAAAATCTGCGGCATTCCGGAAGGCAACACCCCCGCGTGGTGGTTCCTGCTCTTCGGGATCTCCGCCCTGATGGCCAGCTTCACGCTCTTCGGTCTGGTGTGGCTAGTCAGCACCGGCGTCGGCGTCTGGGGGCTCACCCACCCCGTCTATTGGGGTTGGGCCATCGTCAACTTCGTCTTCTGGATCGGCATTGGCCACGCTGGAACACTCATTTCCGCGATTTTGTGCCTCCTCAAGCAAAAGTGGCGCACTTCGATCAACCGGGCTGCTGAGGCGATGACCATCTTCGCGGTGGTCTGTGCGGGCATTTTCCCCCTCTTCCACACCGGTCGCGTCTGGTATGCCATCTGGCCCGGGTATCTCCTGCCTGCCCCCAACGCCAACTGGATCTGGCCTAACTTCCGTAGCCCCCTGGAATGGGACGTTTTCGCCGTCTCGACCTACGGCACCGTTTCGATCCTGTTCTGGTATATGGGCCTCATTCCCGACCTCGGCACCATGCGCGACCGTTGCTGGGCCGCCGGTAAGCGCCTGAAGGGCTGGGCCTACGGGCTCTTTGCAATGGGCTGGCGCAACAGCAACCGCCATTGGAGCAACTACGAGATGGCCTACCTCCTCCTGGCCGGTATCTCCACCCCCCTGGTGTTATCCGTCCACACCGTCGTCTCGTTCGACTTCGCGGCGTCCAACCTCCCAGGCTGGCACACCACCATCTTCCCGCCCTACTTTGTCGCCGGCGCGATCTTCTCTGGCTTTGGCATGGTGCTGACCCTCATGCTGCCCCTGCGGGCCATGTATGGTCTCCACGACCTCATCACCCAATACCACATCGACTGCATGACCAAGATCATCTTGGCCACCGGCACGATGGTCGGCTACGCCTACGCCATGGAGTTTTTTATCGCCTGGTATGGGGCCAACCCCTACGAGGGCTTCGCGTTCGTCAACCGCGCCTTCGGCCAATACTGGTGGGCCTATTGGATCATGATCACCTGCAACGTGGTCAGCCCGCAGCTTTTCTGGTTCAAGCAGATTCGGGAGAACACCGCCCTGGTGTGGATTATCTGCGCCTTCGTGAATGTCGGCATGTGGTTCGAGCGCTTCGTCATCACCGTGACGTCATTAGCCAACGACTTTCTGCCGGCCTCCTGGGGCTACTACTCGCCGACCATCGTGGACATCTTCACCTTCTTTGGCACCTTTGGTCTCTTCGGAACCCTTTTCCTACTGTTTATTCGCTTCCTCCCGATGATGCCCATGGGCGAAATTAAGGCTGTGATGAAGCAGGCCGACGCTCACGGTGCTGGAACCGGCACGCAAGGCCCAGGCGTCGCTTCTTCGCATCATTAAGCTCCTGAATAACCCGCAACCTTTCTCTTGTCCATCCCCTCATGGCCACCTCACCCACCGAACCCAAGCAGACCTACGCCGTGGTCGCCGAGTTCACGGATACCCCTGACCTCGTCGCCGCCGCCGAAAAATGCCGCGACGCGGGCTACACCAAGTGGGACTGCCTGACCCCGCTGCCCGTCCACGGACTCGATGCAGCAATGGGCCTAAAGCGCTCGAAAGTCGCCGTTTTCACCTTTATCGGCGGCATCACCGGCTTCTTTGCCGGGTGCCTCATCACCTGGTATATGAATGCTTATGATTACCCGCTGATCGTCGGCGGTAAGCCCTACTGGTCCCCAATTTACCCGTTTCCGGTGATGTATGAACTCACCATTCTCCTCGCGGCCTTTGGCACGCTCGGCGGCATGTTCTTGTTAAACCTCCTGCCTCGCCATAACCACCCAATCTTCGAGTATGAAAACTTTCCGAAGAGCGGCGACGATACCTATCTCTTAGTCGTTGAACGCAGCGACCCACTCTTCCACCCGGAAAAAACTGCTGCCTTCTTACAGTCACTCAACCCCCTCGCAATCAAGACCGCCCAGGCATAGCCTTCCGCTACCAAGTGACCCTGTATCTGCCCTTTTTCAGAGTGCTATTCATTGTGATTAGCTAACCTACCCTTTCGATCTCATGCGCTATTTTCTCATGTTCTGGGCCCTCGCTCTGGTGACGACCTTCTTCGTCCTGGGGTGGCGCGGGCGCAAATTTGATCAGCCACCGCTGTATCTTTTCCCAGACATGGACGTTCAGGCAAAATACCACCCGCAGATGGACAACCGTTTTTTTGCCGATCAACGCAACGATCGCCTTCCCGTGGCCGGGTCTGTAGCTCGCGGCTACGCCTTCGAGGCTTCCACCGTCTTTAGCGACGATTATCGCTATGACGTCGCCCAAAATCCTGCCCTCTATTCTGGCAAAAATTCTGAAGGAGACTGGTATCAAGGTTTTCCGATCCCCGTGACCAGAGAGTTGCTAGAACTAGGCAGAGAAAAATACGCTATTTACTGCACCGTCTGCCACGGTGCTACCGGGGGTGGTAATGGTGTTCTGGCCAGTGATGGCACCGACTATTCCTTAGACCGGGGCTATTTCGGCAACGTAGCCAACCTTAATACGAAGCTCTACATCGACTATCCGGAAGGTCAACTCTACGATCGCATTGCCAACGGGTGGAACACGATGTATCCCTACCGCGATAAGCTGAACCCCACTGAGCGTTGGGCAGTCGTCGCCTACGTCCGCGCCCTGCAGTTAGCCGCTAACGGCACCGTTGCCGACATTCCACCCGGAATCCTCAAGGATCTCTAAATTGTGAGCACCACCTCCGCCATCCTCCCTGCTGTTGCTACCCCGGCTGCCGATTCTTCGGTATCCACGGCCTCCGTGTCTGCGGCCTCGTTGTCGCGAATCGCTCTCCTTCTCGGTGCTGCGGGGATCACTGTCGCCACACTAGGCCTCTTTCTGGATCCCGTTCGCGGAGGTCAATCGTGGCTCCTCGGTTACTCTTTTTGGTTTGCGATCCTGATCGGCTGCCTTTTCCTCATTCAAATCAGTTACATCTTCGATGCCGGCTGGTCGACAATCATCCGCCGTCAATGGGAACACGCTATATCGGCCTTCCCGTTGATGTTTCTGCTACTGCTGCCTGTCGTTGTTATACCCTGGATACTGTCACTCACCGCCGGGACAGAACCGCTCTGGCGATGGATGAATACCGACTTCGTTTTGCCCGGTCATCACCCAATCAAAGTCGGAGACGATGTGCTCTATCTCGCTAAGGCAGGCTATCTCAACAACGGATTCTTTTTTCTGCGGCTTATTGCTTATTTCGCCGTCTTCTCCGTCTTAGCTTTTCTATTTCGTTACTTCTCGATTGAGAACGATGACTTTCCCTGGCGCGGAAATTACCGGGGCGCTCGCAAAACCGCTGCAGTCGGCGTGGTGCTGTCGGCCCTTGCCATGACCTTCGCTGCCTTTGACCTCTACATGAGCCTCTCCTATCATTGGTTCTCGACTATGTATGGTGTCTGGTTCTTTGCAGGAAGTATGCGGGTAGCCCTCGCTTTTACGGTCATTCTTTGCTTTGTTTTGGGGACTAAGGGTAGTTTACGAGGTGTGATTAAGGAGGGTCACTACTACTTCCTTGGCATGATGAGCCTCGCTTTTACGATTTTTTGGGCCTACATAGCCTTCTGCCAATATTATTTGATCTACAATGCCAATATCCCAGAAGAGACCTTTTGGTATAACATGCGGATGCTCTCCGCAGATGGTTCGGCCAATTCGTGGTGGTATGTCGGACTCACCCTGATCTTTGGGTATTTCTTGATTCCGTTTCTCATTCTGCTCTGGCACCGAACCAAGGTCGTCCCTTGGCGTTTGGTTGCAGTTAGTGTGTGGATCCTCGTGTTTTCTATTTTCGATTACGCCTACAACATCATTCCGCGCGAAATGGCGGTTGGTGGTGACCTTCACCATACCGAGACGACTCCTTTCTCGATCACTCTGTTCGACTTAGCTGCTCTCATCGGTGTCGGCGGGTTTGTCATGTGGGCCACGTTGCGGAGTATTGCCCGCCACCGCTGTATTCCCATTCGAGACCCTCGCATCGCCGAGTCGCTAAACTGTTCCGCCTAGAGATTCGCTACTCACTCGCTCTCACGTGATTATGCAACACGATACCCAAGAACCCTCTCTTGTAAGGCGCTCCGAGATGCTGCTGACTACTGCGGCCGTCATCGCTTGTATGCTTTTATTTGCGATTATCGTGGCTGTAGCGTATCTTCCTAACCGCCCAAGAGCTACTAATGCCGCTGATATTCAAACCAGGACCGAGCGTTTGGCGGCTGCACGCTCTGAAGCGTTAATTCTCTCGGACTATAAGATCATTAATCGCGACCAAGGCACCGCTCGATTGGAAATTGGCCGGGCGGTCGATTTAATTGTCGAAAAGTATCAGACAGAATTGCGTTCCAACCCTGATCAGCGGTAGTTTTATCCATGGGTGATTGGTATGCGGCATTGTTAGGGTTGGGACTCTTCGGAATAGTGATGGTAGTCGGTGCTGTTCTGACGCTTAAATGGGCTTCGCGGAATGGACAATTTGAGAACCTTGACCAGGGCGCCAAAGTTATTTTCGATGATGAAGAGCCAGAGGGTGTTTTCGATGATGATTTTCCCTCGTCTCCAAAGCAATAGCCGCGGTTTGATTCGCTAACTAGGAAAGACTCCAAGTTTAATTTCTTTAAATCCATGAGTGAAGATCCTTCGGTTGCTTCTGGCAATCCCCCCGATGCAAAGATCCGGCTGAGCACGATTGATCAGTCGATGCGCGGGCCAGGTATCTTTTTTGTCGCGATGTCAATAGTATGGCTATTGATCGGCACTGCCTTTGCGATCATTGCCTCGTTTAAGCTCCATTCGCCCAATTTCCTGGCTTTTTCCCAACTGGTGACGGTCGATACCCCTGGATGGCTGGCTAGCATTTTTAACAATCTTGACCAGGCTTTCACCCACGGGCGGGTGCGCTCGGCTCACCTCAACGCAGTGGCTTTCGGGTGGGGTAATAATGCGATTTTCGGGGTTTGCCTGTGGATCATGGCCAGGCTCTGTCGGGTGCCATTGAGGCACGGGGGACTGCTGTATGCCGCAGGGATATTCTGGAATCTTGCGGTAGCGGTTGGGGTTATCGGGATTCTCAGCGGCGGCCTCACATCGGTAGAATGGCTGGAGATGCCGCCGGAAATTGCTCCGGTTCTATCACTGTGTTATGTCCTGATTGGTTTATGGGGTGTGCTTTGCTTTCGCTATCGCGAGCCTGGGCATGTCTATGTCACACAATGGTATTTTCTTGCGGCTTTGTTTTGGTTTCCTTGGCTTTACACCATCGCACAGATGATGATTCTGTGGTTTCCCGCACGGAGCACCGTCCAAGCAGTCACGAATTGGTGGTTCGCGCACAACGTGTTGGGCCTGTGGATAACCCCGATGGCCTTGGGCACCATATATTATCTCTTGCCTAAGGTTCTCGGTAAGCCGATCTATTCATACTATCTCTCGATTCTCGGTTTTTGGACGTTGGCCCTGTTTTACAATTGGGCTGGCATTCACCACTTGATTGGGGGTCCGGTTCCGCTATGGATGACGTCGGTGGGGA
>DAIQNO010000032.1:0-13676 GCA_036788355.1 Opitutales bacterium
CCTAGTCACCGCAGAAAATGGCCCCGTCAGACGGTGGCGGCAGCCGCCTGCGGAGTAACTCAGGATTTCCCTTTACCGCTGGCCAGAAAGATCGCCAGAAAAGCGATCATCAATTCTAGCGACCAACCGGCATCTTTGGCAAAAGTGAGGGGGCCGGTGATGTCCTTGAGGTGGGTGGTGAAGGCCACCGCCATGACGGCCACGATGCCCAAGCTGGCCCATTTCGTGAAGATGCCACAGGCCACGGCAATACCGCCAAAAAACTCAATCACCGCCGCCAGGAAGCCTAGGATCATCGTGATGACCCCTTTTTCGAAAAATGGCATCCCGTAGGCGCCCAGGTTGCTCCAGCCCTCCGGCCCGCCCAAAATCTTCGGCAGGCCATGCAGGGCCATCATAACCCCAAGTCCGACGCGTAAAACTAGCCAGCCAAGCGACGAGTGGGCAGTAGTCGAATTCCCCATGATGGTGAGAAATGAGCTGACGGACGCGGGATTGGCAACCTGAAAATCGATAGCGGGTGCGCCTCAGTCTTATACGTGTCGCCTTGGCCTGAAGCCCCTGAAATGATAACGAGGATGACGCGCTTCCCTTGCGCCGGAGCTTGCCTAAATTAGGAACTTACCCCCGAGGGGTCTTTACCCAAGTTTTTACTTCACGATGGCAACCTGGCAGCTGCGGGATGTAATCTTGAATCACCACTTTTTGCGCGATGAACCACTTTCGAATCACCCGCGTTTTTGAGCACCCCGCGATCCTCTTCGCTTGCCTGCGCTATCATTTAGCAGGAAAGTTGTCCGACTTTGGTGAGTCTAAAGCCGAGAGAGGCCGCAGGGTCCGGATTCCGCGGCGCCCGTGGCCGTGCCCCCTCAATTTTCCGTTGCTTTTGCTCTTGGGGAGCCTCGCGCCTGTGCTGCCGGGTCGGGCGGAGGAAGCCCACCTACATGCGGAGGCGGTGCCGGTCGTGATGGGCCATTTTGAGGGGATAAGTGCCGTTGACGATGGCGAAGTCATGGCCGTTGAATCCGCATCTGACCTTCCAGCGGAACCTGAGTCTGCACCGGAAACCCTTCTGAACGCGCCCTCGGAAGAAATTATGCCCAAGCCGTCCGTTGACCTGACAAAAGGCCTCTCTCAGGCGTTTCGGTATTTCCGAAACGCCTCTTTTGCTCAAGCGGAGTCCAGCCTGAACTCGGTGGTTTCGCAGTGGCCCGAGGTCGGCTGGCCGAATGGGGTGGACGCGACCCGTTTTGCTCGGGCTTTACCCCTGGAAGGGCGTGTTTTCACCGACCTGAGTACCCGGGTGCCGGAAACTGTTGCGGCGCGATGGGTCTTAGACTGGTATCGTTGGGACAGTGGGTTGCGCTCGGTGGCGCTGGATCGACGGGGCGGTGATGACCTGCGGCAAGCCTACCGCGATCGACTGAGCGAGTTGTTGTCGATGCTGGAAAAGCAGTTCGAGGCGACCTCAGCGGGGGCAGGCACGGGAGCTTATCCTCAGCTTTGGGCCGAGCTGCACGCTAGCCTGGGCCGCAGCTACCAATACGCGGGCCATTACCGGGGCCGCGATAGCGGGTCGGGCAGCAATAGCACTCTTCGGGCGTTGGAATGGTGGGCGCAGCAGCCCGAGAGTGACTTCACCAGATCCTCTTTCTTGAGGCTACTCTCGGAGTCGTTGGGGCTGGACTCCGTGGAGAGCGCGTTGGCGGAGGTGCCGATCCTGCGGGGGGAAATGGTGCGCTACGTGGAGGATGGGCTGCGCCTGAACCCATCGGCCGGGGAGCGAAGCGTGTTGTTGCTCAGTTTAGCTCAGTTTCGGCAGCGTCTGGGGGCATTGGAGGCCGTCCGCAGCCGGGAACTCCTGGAGGAGGCGGTTCGCAGCAGTGCGGGAACGGCGTTCCAGTGGACGGCGAAGTTGGGTCTGGCCAGGTATTTTATCGATTATGGCCAGCCAAGTTGGGATGAAGAGGGTCTGCTCCGTTTTCAGCCGGAAAGCCAGTCAGCGCTGGCACTCTGCGAGGAGATCTTAAGTGGCGAGCTGAGGAACTCTGCGGTGTGGTCGGCGGCCTCTCGCCTGAAAGAGCGACTGCTCGGTCAGCGGGTTGAGCTGATGGCGCACCAGGCGGTCGGGGGCCTTGCCTGGCCGAGCGGGGTGCCTTTTGAGACGGAGATTTCCTTCCGTAACGCCGCGCCGCTGACCGTGACGCTGGCTCGACTGGATGCCGCCAAGGTGATCTGGCCGAAAACCGTCTGGGGGAGTGACCTTTCCGCACAGACGGCGGCGGTCAGTGAGGTGGTGCAGACTTGGGTGTTTTCCGCGACGGACTTCCCCCCGCTTCAGGAGCATCAGGCGACGTTGACTGCGGGGATTCTGCCGACGGGTCTGTATTTTCTTGAAAGTACCGATGGCACGGGAAAGCAGCAGCGGGCGATCTTCACCGTGACGGCTACGCGGTTGAGCGTGTTTAGTGACGATCTGGGCCTAAGGTTTTGGCTTACCGATGCCGCCACGGGCGACGGTCAACCTGGGGAAGTTTTGGTCTGGCAAGGTAGCGACAATAGCCGGTCGCCCTGGCGGGTAGCGGTGGGGCAGGACGGCCTGGGTTTTCTTCCGTGGGGCGATGACCTTCCGGAAGGCTCCGTGAGCTGGCGGGCGGTGGGCGTGGGGGAAGGTGGGCCAGCAGTGGTCAGCGGAACGAAGTGGCATCGCGGCAGCGACACGGCGTTGCGCTTTTTCGTGTTTACCGATCGCCCAATTTACCGCCCCGGTCAGACGGTGCACTGGCGCAGTTTTGTCCGTCAGCCGACCGAAACGGGTTGGCAGGTGCCGGGTAGCGAGGAAACGCCGATCACCTATGAAATTGAAAGTTCGGACTGGATGGTGTTGGCCGAGGGTGAGCTTTCCCTGAGCGAGTATGGATCCGCCGGGGGCACCTTTGTGCTTCCCGAAGACATCGACCTGGGGATGGCGACAGTGACCTTCTCTTGGGATGATGATAGTGCCGAGAGCGAGCTTTTTCGCGTCGAGGAGTATCGGCGCCCGGAGTTCGAGGTCTCGGTGAAGGCGGCACTAGGCGACGATCCTGCCGGGCGCGGCATCCGTCCGGGGGATCGCGTGCCGGTGGTCGTCTCGGCGAGCTACCTGAGTGGGGGGCCGCTTGTCGATGCAGCGGTGGAGCTGGTGATCACTCGCGAGTCGTGGTTTTTTCAGCCGAAGCGTGGGGCCAGGGATTTTGATGATCTTGACGACTCGCGGGGCGATCTCCGGGGATTTCCTGGTCGAGGAGAAGAAGTCGATGAGCAGGCTGAGCCGGTGCGCCTGGGTGGGCGGACTGACCTGAACGGCGAGGCGCATTTTACGATCGATGTTCCGTGGCAGGCGGGCGGCGATTTTCAGTTTAGCTTGCGAGCGGAGGTGACTTCGGCAGAGGGAGTGGTGCTCGGCGGTGCTGGGTCGGTCGTGGTGGCCGAGCAGCCTTACTTCGCTGAAGTGGTTCCGGATCGGTTGATTGTCCAGCAACGCGAGGGAGTCTCGGTGTCAGTCTTTACCGCCCGTCCGACCGGCGACTCAATCAGCGTGGCGGGTGACTTGGTGCTGTATCAGATCAACTACGAGGAGCTTTGGATCGGGCCATTTTCCGAGGAGATCGATGGGGCGACGCTGCGGCAGCGGGCGGCGCGGGAGGGTTGGGCCGGGCGGCCTGGGGCTTGGGGTCAGTGGCGGCGGCTCTGGCAACGTGCGGTGCGGACGGAAATTGGGCGGCAGGCGGTGGTGACCTCAGCCGCGTCCGGAGAGGCCCGGGCGACTTTTGCAGCGTCCCAGCCTGGCCGCTACGAGGTGGTCTGGCAAAGCCGAGACAGCGACGGGCGACCGATCCGCGCCTCGGCTGGGCTGTGGGTGCTCGGGCGGCGCACCGAGGGCCTGGCGGGTGGTGGGGACTTCGCAATCGTGCTGCCAGGGGTGGCCGCAGAGGTCGGTGAGACCCTTCCCGTCCTCGTGACGGCTCCAGTGCCGGTCGGTGAAGTTCTGCTGATGGTGGAGACCGACCGATTCCGCGAAGTGCATCGGCTCGCGCTGGAGGACGGGGTTGGTAGGATGGAGTTTACGGTCGGTGAAAGCTGGGCTCCCAATGTCACTTTCCATGCCTTGATGGTGGGCGCAGGGGCGGAGTATCGCACCCAGCTCGGGTTGCGGGTGCCACCGAGCCGGCACGCGCTGGATCTGGAGTTGAACTTACCAGAGTCGGCGGCACCTGGTGCTGAGGTGGTGATGACGGTTTCGGCCACTGCACCGGGCGGAGTTGCTGATTCCAGCGATCTCGCCGAGGTCTCCGTGACGCTCTACGACGCGGGTCTGGAGCAGCTTCAGCGGCCCTTGGCGGGCGATCCGCTGGAGGTGTTTTTTGAGCTGCGCCCAGCCGGTTGGTTGGACGTGACGATCTCCTCGGCACCGGTGATGCCCAAGGCTGAGAAGTTGGCACTTTCCGAAGGGCTTGAACCTGCCGCGGCTCCAAGTGCGGGTGGCCTGATGAGGAGTCGAGGAGGAGACCTCCTGCAAGAGGAGGGTCCTTCTGGCGCTGAGATGGTCTTTGAATCCGTGGGACTGGCTGACATGGCTGATGCAAGAGGTTATGCTGAACCTGCAGCTGACGTTGCTGGTGGCCCCATCATCACGGTGCGGAGCGATTTTCGCGAGTTGGCGTTCTGGGAGCCGGCTCGGGTGGTGCCGCTGGATGGGGCACCGGTGGCTTTTCCGGTGAAGCTGCCCGATGATACCACGCGGTGGGTAGCGCGAGCCTGGGCTGCGGGCCAGTCGGCCAATTTCGGCCACGCCGAGGCGTCCATACTCTCCCGGTTGCCCTTAATAGTGCGGCTTGGGTTGCCGAGGTTCTTAATCGCTGGGGACACGGTGGAGATCCGTGGTTCGGTGCAAAACCAGCAGGTATTCCCGGTCGAAGTTAAGACCCAGTTTGACCTGACCGGCCCTATCGCGCTCCTCGATGAGGCCGGTGGGCATGGTGCAGTGGAGACCGTCGAGGCCGGCGGCTCGATCGCAAGGCGACTGCGACTGGAGGCAACGGAGGCCGGCATGGCGTCGGTCGGTTTTTCGGCGGTCGAGGGTGCCGTTGGGGATGCGCGGCTTCAGCCGCTGGTGGTCCGTCCGCACGGGCTGGCCGTGGTCGAGAGCCTCCAAGGGCAGAGTAGTGGGCCCGGGCTTTCGATGGAGTGGGTATTGCCGAAGTTTGACCCGGCGACCTTTTCCGGAGAAATTTCGGTGACGCCGCAACCGTTGACGGCTTTGGCCGAGGCCCTGCCGTCGCTGTTGGCCCTACCCGATCAACTCACGGAGCAGCGCGTCAGTCGCTACGTGCCCGCAGTGGTGCTTCATGGGGCACTTTCAGGGTCCGGGCTGACGGAGGCCGAGGCCGAGGCGGTTATAGCGGCGCGGCTGCCGGAGGAACTGGCCGCCGACAGCCGTTCCCAGTGGTCGGATTTCATCGGAGGTGCCCGGCAGTCGGTGCTAGAGGCCCAGTTGCCGGGTGGGGGGTTCAGTTGGTGGGTCGGTAGTGATTGGGCGAGTCCGCTGATGTCCGCTTACGGGCTGTGGGGCCTGGCCGAGGCCCGTCGATACGACCCGGAGGTCCCGCTGGAGGCACTGCGTCGAGGCCGCGACTACCTTCAGGCCGAGCTGGATCGGCAAGGCGACGCCGACACCCAAGCCTGGATGCTTTTCGCGCTGGCCACCGTCGGGCGAGCCATGGTGACCGAGCCCCTGTCGGAATCGATAGAATGGCTCTTGCGGTCAACCGTTGAGCCGACGGAGCTGGAGGCACGGGTTCTAGCGAGCTTGTGGCGCCAGCGGGAGAAACTGAACGACTCGGCGCGGGCGACGCTGGCCCTGGCGGCGGTGCGCTTTGGCTACGGTGATGAATCGGCGATTTTGATCGAGAATCTCGCCGGGAATGCCCAGCGGGGGGAGTTGCGGGCAGCTTCGCGGTTGCACTCCAGACGTGTTGACGGAGAGGGCTCACCGGCAATACCTCCAGTTTTACCCGGAACGGGCGGTGGTGAGGCTGCGGGTCGTGGTGACGGGGCCGGGATTCCGACGGCGCACTGGGGGCAGACTGATCAGTGGTATCGCTGGTCGCAGGGGGCCGTCGAGACCACGGCTTTGGCGGTGACGGCCCTGAGGGAGGGCGCACCGGGGCACCCGCTCCAGGACCTCGGGGTGCGGTGGCTGCTGGCTAATCGAGAGGGCCTGCGGTGGCGAAATTCTCGCGAAAGTGCCCTCGTGGTGACGCTGTTGGCCGGCAACCTGGCGGCCAGTCGTGATGCGCTGGCCTATCCTTGGGAGGCCACGGTGTCGGTCGGTGGGGAGCCGGTTGGGACGGTGCGGGCCGAGACGCCTGGCCACCTCTGGCGGTTGCGTCCGCTAGGGCTGGCGGCGGGAGTTGTTCAGCCGGGGTCGCAGGCGGTCTCGGTGGCCGTTTCTGGGGGCGAGGGGCTGGTGTTTCTGGCCGCTCAGGCCAACTTTTTTACGACGGAGAAGCCCATCGCGGCGGCAGGTCGCCAGGTCGCGGTGACGCGGGCGTGGCACCGCCTGCGGCCTCAGCCGTCTCTCTTGCGGGGTGCCCCGCTGGTGCCGGAGGTGCTGCCCGAGGGGGCCGTCGTGGAGGAGGGGAGCCTCATTTCTTCCACGGTGCGTTTTTCGCTGGAGCAGGCCGGGGAGCACCTTGTTTTGATCGACCCTAAACCGGCAGGGTGTGAGCCCCTGGTGGCCCGGAGCGGCCAGCGGGTGGCCTTACGCGAGGTATTACCGGTGATACCGAGGATCGGCGATCCGCGAGTGGTCGCCGAGGCCGTGGCGGAAGGCGGTGAACCGGGGCTGCCAAGGGCTGGCCAGACCCGGTATGGGCAGACGCGCTATGGCTTTGAGGAGTGGCGGGATGGCGAGCGGCGGATTTACATCGAGGAGTTGCCGTTGGGAACCTGGGAGGTGGTGACCTACTGGCGGGCCGAGTTGGCCGGGGAATTTTCCGTGCTGCCCGCCCAAGTCAGGGCCCTCTACGTGGCCCCCTTCCAGGGGCATTCTCGGGAATCGACGCTACAGGTGGGGCCTGGCGACCTACCCTAGGCTGGATTGGCGCAGAGCAGCGAGGCGGTCGAGATTCTCCTGCCAGGATTTCAAAGAACGCGGTTTTTACCGGTGAAACGCCGCTATCGGGGGCGGCTTTTTAGGGGACGGCGTTGTTACGAGGTCGGGCCGGCTGGAGCCTGCCGCTTAGCAATGAGGGCGGAGATCTCGATGGCGATGGCCAGGGCGTTGGTGCCGAGTTGAGCGTCTACTTTGGGTTGGAGCTGGCGGCGGATGGCCTGGGCGAAGCTGGCCAGCTCAATCCGCAGCGGCTCTCCTTTTTCGATCGGGACTTCTTGCTTGATGAGGCCGAGCTTACCGGGCAGCGGGAGCGGGCCGCGCCGGATGACGTGGCCCCGCTGCTCCGCAAAGTTCAGGGAGAGATAGCCTTCCGTCTGGAAGAGGCGCAGCTCGCGCTTCGGCGTCTGGCTAACGCGAGAGGCGTTAAGCGTGGCGACGCAACCGTTGGCGAACTCCAGGCGGGCATTGGCGAGGTCGACGGAGGGGGATAGCACGGAGACGCCGACGGCATCGACGCGGACGACCGGGGCCTGGGCCAACCTCAGCACGATGCCGATGTCGTGGATCATCAGGTCGAGCACCACGGAAACCTCCAGGCCGCGTTCCTTGAAAGGGGCCAGGCGGTCGGCCATGATGAAGGCGGGGTCGCGGACGTGCTTCTCCAGGAAGGCCATTACCGGGTTGTAATGCTCGACGTGGCCGACTTGCACGGTGAGGCCGCGTTGTTGAGCGGCGGCAGAAATGGCCTGGGCCTCTTCCAGAGTGGTGCCGATGGGTTTTTCGATCAACAGGTGGCAGCCTTGGGCCAAGAGGGGCAGGGCGACCGCCGCGTGGGTATCGGTCGGGGTGACGACGCTGACGGCCTCGCAGGCTGCTCCGAGGGCCTCCAGCGTCGGAAAGGCGACGGTACCGTGGGCAGCGGCGATTTCCTTGGCGCGGCGGGGGTCGGTGTCAAAGACGCCCACCAGGGTCGTCTCTGGGAGGTCGGCGTAGAGGCGGGCGTGATGCTGGCCGAGGTAGCCGACGCCGGCGACGCCGCAGCGGAGCGGTGGAGGGGAGCCCATGGTGGGGGAGGCGACTTCGGGGTGTCTAAAGTTCCCTCTGCGCCAGCAGCAGGTTGGCCGAAGCGCCGGGGAGGGCCTGCTCGATCACCATGTCGAGCTGGCCATCGGGGTGGCAGTCGGCACGGAGGGCGATGAAGCCGTGGCGGTGGTGGTCGTAGTTCGGCCAAAGGAGAAGGCGATCGGTCGCCGGGATCGGCAGAGCGTCGATTTCCTCGCGCCTGAAAAAGGCAAAGTGGCCCTCGTCGATGGCGGGGGGCAACTCAGTGATGGGCGTCCGGCAGTCAAAGAGGAACATCAGCCAGTGGCCAGTGCCCTCATAGGCTTTCTCGGCGATATAGCCAAAAAGGTGAAGGTCTGGCGTGCCGATCGTCAACCCGACTTCCTCGCCCACTTCTCGGGCGGCGCACTCGAAAGGGCTTTCCCCGAGGGCCATTTCGAGTTTCCCGCCGATGGGGCTCCAGTTGCCGAGGTTGGGTGCCTTCTGGCGCTTAATCAGCAAGAGACGCCCGTTCCCATCTCGGAGGAAGACCAGCACGCTGACTTTATACGGCAGCGGTGGTGAAAGGGGGGCATCCGTTGAGGCTGCTTCCGGTTGGCGGTTTTCGGAGGTCACAATGGGCGGCATGGAAGAGTCGGTCTGGGTAATTTCGAGGCGGTGGTTATCAGATTCTGGTGGTTACCAGAGGCTGGAGGGCGGCTCTAGCGGTCGCCGTTACGCAGGCGGTGGGCCAGGTGCGCGGGGACTTCCTCTCCGTCAGCAGTTTCCGCATCGTCGCTCGTTGTCGCCGGGTTTTCCTTAGCATGGGTGACGAGAAACTCCTCAATCGCCTCGGTCGTGGCCGGGAGTCGGTAGTTGACGATGGGCTTTTCCAGCAGTGCTTCGAGGGACGGGGACGTCGGGTGGATGCCGAGCGCGGCCCGGATGACCTCGGGGAACTTCGCCGGGTGGGCGGTGGCGACAAGGCAGCGGGGGCGCCCGTCTTCGGGCAGGTTAAACGCGCAGGCGGTGTGGGGGTCGGCCAGGTAGCCGTAACGCTGGTGCGCGTGGCGGATCAGCCGGAGGATCTCTGAGTCGTCGGTGCGGGAGGAGGCAAAGCCGGGGGCCTTGAAGTCAGGGAAGGAAAAGTTGCCGGTCTGCTGCATCTGGGCCATCACCGAGCGCACTTTGGCGGGGTCTTGATCGACGAAATAATACAGGAAGCGCTCAAAGTTGGAGGCAACTTGGATGTCCATCGACGGGGCGTGGCTGGCCTCGACGCTTCCGAGTTGATAGGTTCCGGTGGTGAACAGCCGATGCAGGATGTCGTTACGGTTGACCGCGACCCGAAAGCCGCCGCAGCGCAGCCCCATCCGACGGGCCAGCCAGCCCGCCAGCACGTTGCCGAAGTTGCCAGTCGGCACGACGAACTCGACCTCGTCGCGCCACGCCGCGGGGAGTTGCAGCCAAGCCCAGCAGTAATAGACGCACTGGGCGAGAATCCGCGCCAGGTTGATCGAGTTGATGGCGGAAAGGTTGTATTGCGCCTTGAGGTCGAGGTCGCCGAACAGGTCCTTCACGATGCGCTGGCCGTCGTCAAAAGAGCCGTCGATGGCGATGGGGAAGACGTTGTCGGCCCCGGTCGTCGTCATCTGGCGTTCCTGGAGGGGAGAAATGCGCCCGTGGGGGTAGAGGATGAAGCTGCGGCAGCCAGACTTGCCCAGCAGTCCATGGATCGCTGCCGAGCCGGTATCGCCCGAGGTTGCCCCGAGGACGTTGATCGCCCGACCGGTGCGTGCGATCTGTTCTTCGTAGAGGTTGCCGAGGAGCTGCAAGGCGAAGTCCTTGAAGGCGAGGGTGGGGCCGTGGAAAAGCTCTAAGACTGCCAGGCGGTCGTCCAGCAGCACCACCGGGGCAATGGACGGATCGGTAAAGTGGCGAAAACTCTCCCGGATGCGCTTCGATCGCGTAGCGGCAGGCAGATCCGTGGCAAAGTGGGCGAAAAAGCGGTCGCAGATTTCGGGGTAGCTCAACCCCTGCCAGGCAGGGATTTCTCGCGACAGGTCGGGCAACTTCGCAGGAAGGTAAAGCCCGCGATCGGACGCTAAACCTGCCTCGACGGCGTCGCAGAAAGTCAGAGTGGGGGCCTGCCCACGGGTGCTGATAAACTCCATACTCCGCCGATTAGAAGCCGAGAGAGGCCCGTTGGCGAGTCTGCATTGCGGAAGGGGTGCCTCGCAGGGCCGGTTTTGGGGAAAACTGGGAAGGCCGCGCTGGTTCGAGGTCGTCATCCTTCTACGGTCGCGCTGGGTAGCGGGGCGGGCACGAGAACGGAAGGTTTCCGTCGGTTCCGACTGGAAGATCTCCGCAGATCCCGAAGTTACCGTGAAAGATGGGCGTTTTCGCGCCAGAAAGGCGGGTGGATCGCTTCTCGCTTTGACGTTTCCGCAAACTACGGCACTTTTCCGGAGATGGGTAACAGTTTTGGGACGCTTTTTCGGATTTCGACCTGGGGTGAGAGTCATGGCGGCGGGGTGGGGGTGGTGATCGACGGTTGCCCGCCGCGTCTGCCGCTGTGCGAGGCGGACATCCAGGCAGAACTCGACCGTCGTCGCCCGGGCCAGAGTGACATTACGACGCCGCGGAAGGAGAGTGACACCGCGACGATCGTCTCGGGGGTTTACGAGGGGCTCACTTTGGGAACGCCGATCGCCATCTACGTCCCCAATACCGATCAACGCCCGTCGGCTTACGCGGAGATGCGGGATAAGTTTCGGCCCAGCCACGCCGATTTCACCTATCAGACCAAGTTTGGGCATCGGAACCCGGAGGGCGGCGGTCGTTCCAGTGCGCGGGAGACGATCGGGCGCGTCGCCGCCGGGGCCATCGCGAAAAAGGTGCTGGCGATGGGTCGGGCCGTCGGTGAGACCGGCCAAGCGGGCGCCGGCCACGCGGGGGCCGACCACCCTGGAATGGGACACCCTGTAGTCGGCCCAGGGGGAGTTGGCCGCGCGGGTTCCGGCGTCGAAATCCGGGCTTACATTGAGCAGATTCACCAGATTCGGATGCCGGAGGACGTGGCCTTCCCCACTTTGGCCGAGGTCGAGGCTTCGCCGGTGCGCTGCCCGCACCCGGAAACCGCCGAGGCGATGATCGCCTGCATCAAGGCGGCTCGCAGCGTCGGTGACAGCGTGGGCGGCGTGATCCGCTGCCGCGTCCGTGGCCTGCCGGTGGGTCTCGGGGCTCCAGTTTTTGACCGCCTGGAGGCGGACCTGGCCAAGGCGATGCTTTCCCTGCCGGCCACCAAGGGCTTCGAGGTGGGAAGCGGCTTCGCCGGAACCCTGTTGCGCGGCTCGGAACACAACGACCTCTTTACGACCGCTGACGGTGCGATCCGCACGGTGACCAACCGTTCCGGCGGCGTGCAGGGCGGGATCTCCAACGGCGAGGAGTTGACCTTCCGGGTGGCCTTTAAGCCGACCGCGACCATCCTCCAGAAGCAGGAAACGGTCAATCACGACGGCCAGCCGGTGGAGCTGATGGGCAAGGGGCGCCATGACCCCTGCGTGGTGCCGCGGGCCGTGCCGATCGTCGAGGCGATGACGGCTCTGGTGATCTTGGACCACTGGATGCGGCACCACGCCCAGTGCCGACTCTTCCTCTTTGACGGCGCGGCCCTTTAGGTTGGCGTTCTGCGTCGGGTCGGCGGCGGCGGTCGGCTTGCAATCTCGGGCAGTCAGGGTCAGCTTCTCGACATGCCGGTTATCAAGCGCGTCTCTAAGTATCTCTTCCGTTATCCCGGGCTCTTCGTGCTGACGTTGTTGCTGGCCTCGGCCAGCGTCGCCTTGGCCATCACCGTGCCGAAGGCGGTGCAGCTGCTGTTGGAGGACTTGGAAAGTATCGGCACCGTTACCCAGATTTGGTGGGGTGTCGGGGCGATTGTGCTGCTGTATCTGGGCAGTGAGGTCTTCAACGGCCTGCGGATTGTGGTGAATAACACCCTGGAGCAGAAGGTGTTGATTGATATGCGACGGGAGATTCACGCCAAGCTGCTGCAACTGCCGATATCCTTTTACGACCAGCGCAAGAGTGGCGACATCTCCAACCGGGTCATCGAGGACGTGGCCAACGTCGAGCGGGCCTTGCTGGACGGCACCGAGCAGGGCACTACGGCCATCGTGATGCTGGTCGGCGTCAGCGCGTGGTTGTTCTCCTTGAACGCCTTCTTGGCCTCTTTCGTGTTGCTGCCGGTGCCGATTTTGCTGGTGGCAGGGATGTTTTACGCCAAGGGCTCGCGGAAAATCTGGAAGCGCGTCCGGGAGTCCTCCGGGGAGATGTCGAGCCTGCTGGTGGAGGATATTCAGGGCAACCGGCTGATCCAGACTTTCGGCCTGCAACGCCGGGAGACGGCCCGCTTTCACGACCGGGCGGAGGATCTGCGGCGCAAGACCCTCTCGGCGATGTATCGCTGGGCGGTTTATAGCCCTGCGACGTCGATGTTGACGCGCCTCGGCACCGTCGCGGTGATCGGGATGGGAGGCTACCTGATGTTGCAGCCGGAGACGACTTTCACCCACCCGCAGTTGATCGCCTTCCTGCTTTACGTCGGCATGGTTTACGAGCCGGTGCGCCAGTTGCACGGCTTGAACCACCTGATCGCCGCCGGTAAGGCCAGCGGTGAGCGGGTTTTCGAGATTCTCGATCACCCGGTGGCCATCCGTAACGCTGAGCAGCCGATGCCTTTTCCGCCGGGGCTGCCGCGGGTCGATTTCCGCGATGTCAGCTTCGGCTACCCGGATCGCCCGCCGGTGCTGGAGCATCTGCGGTTGACCTTGGAGCCGGGTCGGGTCACTGCGCTGGTCGGGCACACTGGCGCGGGTAAGAGCACCATCGCCAACCTGGTGCAGCGGGCCTACGACGTGACTGGCGGGGAGGTGGCGATCAGCGGCGTCGATGTCCGCGACATCGACCTGGAGTCGTTGCACCAGCACGTGGGCCATGTCGCCCAAGATCCTTTCCTCTTTGAGGGAACGGTGCGCGACAACCTGACCCTGGCCAAGGACGGAGCCAGCGAGGAGGCCATCCGGGCGGCCCTGGAGGGTGCGGCGGCCTGGGACTTTGTCAGCCGGCTGCCGCTGGGGGTGGACACCAACATCGGTGAAAAGGGCATCCGGCTGTCTCAGGGTGAAAAACAGCGCCTGACCATCGCCCGCGTGCTGCTCAAGAACCCGCCGCTGGTGATCCTCGATGAGGCCACCGCCAGCGTCGATACCATCACGGAGCGGCTGATTCAGCACGCGCTCCGCAACCTGATGGCTGCTCGGACCGTGCTGGTGATCGCCCACCGCCTCTCGACGGTGCGCGAGGCGGACAAAATTGTCTGCCTGGAACACGGCAAGATCATCGAACAGGGCACCCACCAGAGCCTGCTGGCCCACGGAGGGCGCTACGCTGAACTCTGGAACCACCAGGTGGACCT